>JAPWUW010000439.1 GCA_028275325.1 Anaerolineae bacterium
GCACCGGCGAGGATCTGTATCCCCTGTTCAAGAAGCGCCTGGCTGAGCTTCCACCGGATTTTCAGCCCCTCACGCGCCGCATCTACGACGCCTTTGGGCTTTGCCCGGCCACTGGGGATGGTCACCTGGCGGAGTATACGCATTGGACGCACGACCCGCAGACAAAGCCGTGGCAGAGGTACGGGCTCAAGCTGTACGACTGGGATGGTGCAGCAAAGGAGCGCGACCGCATGTGGCGGGAGATCGAGGCAATGGTGGCTGGTGAGGAACTGCGCGGGCGCCTGCGGAGCGGCTCAGGAGAGAGGGCTGTCCCGATCATCGACGCGATCCTTCAGAACCGCAACCAGTACGAGCTTGCCGTGGACATCCCTAACGAGGGCTACATACCGAACCTGCCAGAGGGCGCCATAGTGGAAGTGCCTGCTGTCGCCAGCGGATTTGGTGTCCGCGGTGTTGGTGTGGGGCCGTTGCCGGAAGGCATAGCTGCCCTGTGCCGAGCACAGATAACTGTGGCCTCTCTGGCCGTCGATGCAGCTATCCTGGGCAGCAAGGAGTTGCTCCTCCAAGCTCTGCTTGTTGACCCGATGGTGAACGATATCGATCAAGCCAGGGCCATGATGGAGGAGATGCTGCGCCTGCAAGCGCCTTACCTGCCCCAGAGGTTGCTGACAGCAGGTAGCTAAGCTGCCAAGCATGCAGTTTGTTGTAGGCTATCACCAGTACGAAACTGCCCGAGTGGGCGAGGAAACGGGTGTATCCTGCCTACACAGTGTGGCGGTGGTTCCGCTCCGGCCACCTGCTTCAGGCCTTTCCAGCTGTCATGCTTGTCGGCCGGTGAGCAGGCTGAGGCGCCGGTCGGCCCTGGTGCCCAGGGCCTGCTCCTGGGATCGGGGACTGCGGCCGGGACTGCAAGCTGCGACCACCATCACTCGCCTACGTGACACCACCCCAAGGACGGCTTCGGCCTAAGAAGGCATCAAACTGAGAAAACTGGAAGGCCTGGTCCGTGGGCTCGTTCGCTACAGGCGGTGCTGGGACCCTTCCTCGCCCAGAGGCCGTGAAGCTGCAGCTCCGGGCCATAGTGCGCTCTCCTCTCACCCTGTACCTGGCTAGGCGGCCACAGAGCGAGAACTGGTGCGCCCTCTGCAACAGGTGGAAGTTGTTCAGTGCTCACCACCACTGCCTGAAGCGGCTTTTTTGCGAGAGCCTGTGTTCGACACAAAGTTGTGGATGCTCAGCCTGCTCGATGGTAAAGTGAGCCCGGATTTCATAGCTCGTAAGTTGCACAGACCACAAGAGGGGGGTCCGCCATGACAGGCGAGGAGAGAGGAAGGAAAGTATCCTCGGCGGACCGGGCTTTTGCTGCTGAGGATGGCGGGCTTGAACTGAGGATAGCTACACTGCGTTCCGCCGCGGTGGGAGTGGCAGCAGTCAGCCTGGTGCTGCAGTGGGTCGTGCTTTCCCAGGACCCGCCGCTCCTCAGCACCGCCGCTGCGGCAACGCTGGCCGTGGTCGTTGCTTTGCTGTGCCTGCGCGCCAGTGCGAAGACGAGAGAGCTAGCCGCCATCGCGCTGCTTGGCGCGGTAACTGCCACTGTGGTCGTCTCTATCCGGTCCTGGGCAGGAGCGTGCGAGCTGGCCGCCTTGCTCGCACTGCCCGCAGTTTTGGCGGGCGGCCTGTTTGGGCCAGCAGCGGTTCTGCTCTCTGGGTCTCTGGCAGCGACGGTTGGCGCGTTGCTGCTACCATGTGGCGGCAACCGGGCAGCGCTTGCCGTCGTCATCCTGTCAGCAAGCGGATGGCTGGTTTTGCGCTCACAGGGTGAGTGGCTGAAGTGGTCGTGGAAAGCGGCAGCGCAGGCCCTGTTGCTGGCCGAGTAGCTAAGGCGGGAGAGGCAGAAGCTTGGCCTCACGATAAAGGCCTTGGAAGTGAGCAACAGCCTGCTGCAGCGCGCCAACTACGAGCTGGCAGTGGCCGAGCGGGAAGCAAGTGAAGTCAGGGCCAGCAAGGAACAGTTTGCCTTGGCCATAAGCCACGAATTGCGCACCCCTCTCAATATCATCTTCGAGTTTGCAGATATCATGTACCATTCCCCAGAAGTCTACGGCACTGTCGACTGGACACCATCTTTGCGCCGTGATGTTGTTGAGATCTACCGCAACGCCAGTTACCTTTGCGAGTTTGCCAACGACATCATTGACCTGGCAGAAACCGAGAAGCCACGTATCATTTTGCGCCGCGAACCAACTGATATCGCTAGCCTCGTTGCCGAAGTCGTCCCGGTAGCGCAAGCGTTACTGCGCTCCAAGCCAGTGCAATTGCGCGTCGCAGTGCCGCCATCACTGCCGCGTGCGGGTGCGAGTCAGATTTTAGGCGGCCATTGGCATTGGGGAGGCTCTGGTAGCTTTCCACGCCTCCTTCCAGCGGCCGCTGAGCTTGGCGGCGCGCAGGGCAAGCACGAACTGAGCCCCTTGCTTGCTCCAGCACATTCCTGAGCCCTTGAGGCGAGCGCCCACGAGGCGCTTGCAGGCGCTTTCCACTGAGCCGCTCCCA
>JAPWUW010000440.1 GCA_028275325.1 Anaerolineae bacterium
GTAGTGAATGCCCTGGCACGCGGGGAAGTGGACATAGTCATCGGCACGCACCGGCTCCTGCAGGATGATGTGCGGTTCAAGGATCTTGGCCTGGTAATCATCGATGAGGAGCAGCGGTTCGGAGTTCGCCACAAGGAGCACCTGAAACAGCTGCGGCGAGAGGTCCACGTTCTCACCCTTTCGGCCACGCCCATCCCGCGCACGCTGTATATGGCGCTCGCGGGGCTGCGGGACATGTGCACTATCGATACTCCGCCAGAGGATCGACAGGCGATCACAACGTTCGTCAGCCCGTGGGATGACGACCTGGTGCAGCGGGCAATACGCCGGGAGCTTGCCCGCGGTGGGCAAGCTTTCATCGTTCACGACCGTGTGCTCGGGATCGAGGCTTTGGCGGGCCGCGTCCGTCGCCTGGTGCCAGAAGCGCACATCGCCATTGCACACGGCCAACTGCCTGAGAGGGCACTGCAGGAGGTCATGCGCGCGTTCGTGAACCGGGAGGTCGATGTCCTTGTCTGCACTACAATCATTGAAAGCGGGCTGGATATCCCCAATGCCAATACGATTATCATCAACCATGCTGATCGCTTTGGCCTAGCACAGCTTTACCAGTTGCGCGGGCGGGTGGGCCGTGGGGTGGAGCGCGGGTACGCCTACTTGCTGTTCTCTCCCGGCCAGGAGCTCACTGAGGCCGCGAGGGAAAGGCTGCGGGCCATAGCCGAGCTCTCGCAGCTGGGCTCGGGTTTCCAGATTGCCATGCGTGACCTTGAGCTGCGCGGTGCGGGTGAGATCCTTGGCAGGCGTCAGCATGGACACTTGGCGGCAATCGGACTGGACCTTTACACAAGGTTGCTTGCCCAGGCAGTGGCGGACAGACGCCGGCTGCTAGGGGGTGAGCCTGCCGATCAGGAACTGCGCTCGCTGCTCAGGCCTCTTGCGCCGTCGGTGCAGCTCGAGCTTCCGCTGCCGGCGGAAATCCCGCCCGAGTGGGTGCCAGACGCTGGGCTGCGCCTCTCTCTGTACAGGCGCCTGGCAAGCCTTAGCTCGGCAGAAAAGATAGACGCTTTTGCGCAAGAGCTGGCGGACCGTTTCGGGCCCATCCCAGAGCCGGCTGCAAACCTGCTTTACATTGCGCGGATCAAGGCGCTTGCTGAGCGAGCTGGAGTGCAAGCCATTGGCTTTGAGCGAGGCCAGGTTTACATTCGCATGCCGCTGACCTGGCTGCAAGGGGCGGATGTGCGGGCAGTTCTTGCCCATGGAGCGAGGTTGGGGAGAGACGCGATATGGTTGGGTGCCTCGGCCGATTACCGGCCGCAGCTGCTTGCGATACTCGAGACTCTCGCGCGGCTGAGGGAAGACCGTGCTCTGAGGCGACAACCGCCAACATATATGGCGTGCGTTTCGCACAGGGGGTATGCCGGTGAACTGCAGAACTAATGGCGTATTGCTGTTGGTTGAGGACCTGCACCTTGCACGCGAAGGAGTGGAGATCCTGAGGGGAGTGAGCTTCTTTCTGTTCGAGGGCGAGCTGCACTGCTTGATCGGGCGCAACGGGTCTGGCAAGTCGACAGTGGCTTATGCTCTTATGGGCTGCAGCGGCTACGCACCCAGCTCTGGCCGCATTCTTTTCATGGGGCAAGACATCACGCACGCCAGTATCACCGAACGGGCGCGCCTGGGGATGACGCTCGCCTGGCAGGAGCCGGCGCGTTTTGAGGGGCTGTCTGTCGAGGAGTATCTGGCAATCGGCATGCCTCAAAGGGATAGCGACCGTATCCGGCATGCGCTAGAGCTCGTAGCTCTGGACCCCGATCTCTACTTGCGGCGCAACGTGGATGAGAGCCTTTCCGGCGGAGAGCGCAAGCGCATTGAGCTGGCTGCGGTTTACACTATGCGGCCACGGCTGGCCATTCTGGATGAGCCCGATTCTGGAGTAGATGTGCTTTCCATGGGGGACGTAAAGGCGGTGCTGCGCACAATGAGGGAAGAAGGGGTCACGCTCCTTCTCATCACTCACCGTGAGGAGATGATCGAGATAGCCGAGCGAGCATCCCTCATCTGTTCTGGGCAGGTGGTGATGAGCGGCAAGCCAGAGCAGATAGTCGAGCATTACCGGGCGCGCTGCGAGGTGTGCGACGTGCCGCAGGTAGCGGAGGAGAAGGCCAGGTATGAGCTCATCTGACAGGGGGCAATTCCCTCTGAGTGTGGCGGCCGAGTTTGAAGCCATTGTGCGCAGCTATGAGAGAGCTGGTGGAAAGAGGCACCAGCTGCTGTCGCCGCGCTTCGCAAGCCTGGTCGTATCTGGGAACAAGGTGCTTGCGTCGCACCAGGTGCCCGGCCTGGAGATGATGGCTGAGCAACTGGACGATGGGGTCGCGGCCATCATTCGGGTTCTGCCAGGCACAAAGGTGGAACTGCCGGTGCACCTTTGCTTTGGGCTCCTGCCGGAAGCGGGCCGCCAGCGCATAGTCCCGCGCTTCGAAATAGGCGAGGGGGCAAGCGTGGAGTTTGTGGCGCACTGCACCTTTCCAAACGCTGTCGATGT
>JAPWUW010000441.1 GCA_028275325.1 Anaerolineae bacterium
GGTCGGCCTTGAGCACTGCTCGGCCAGATTGCGCCAGGCGCTGCGCTCAGCGCCTTGCGCTTGCCATCGGGCGAGCGGGCTGTTTTGACAAGCCCCAGACCGTGCTCTTAGATTAGCTTTTCTAAGGGTGGTGGCGACGCGCTCCTGCCGCGCGGGCCACCACCAATGTGTGGGCAGGAATGGCGTCCATGGCCGCGATCATAGATGAGCACTCCGTCGGCATCGTGGAAACCAAATACGTGACGCTTTTTGAGCCGCCAAATGAGCTGCGCCTGGATAGCGGGGAGCGTCTCGGGCCGATTACCGTCGCCTATGAGACCTATGGCAAGCTGAACAAGGATCGCTCCAACGCGATCCTCCTCTGCCACGCGCTCTCGGGCGACGCGCACGCCGCCGGCTGGCACAGCCCGCACGACGCAAAACCTGGCTGGTGGGATGTGATGGTCGGCCCTGGCAAGGGCTTCGACACCAGCAAGTATTTCTGCATCTGCAGCAACGTCATTGGTGGCTGCATGGGGACAACTGGCCCTTCCTCAATCAACCCCCGAACCGGGCGGCCCTACGGCCTCTCCTTCCCCGTCGTGACGATCGCCGATATGGTTCGCGTGCAGCGCGAGCTCCTGCGCTACCTGGGGATTGAGACCCTCCTCAGCGTGAGTGGGGGCAGCATGGGCGGGATGCAGGTGTTGCAGTGGGCTGTGGACTACCCGGATATGGTGCGCAGTGCCATCCCCATAGCCACAGCCGCCCAGCAATCGGCCCAGGGGATCGCCTTCGACGTCGTGGGGCGGCGCGCCATCATGTCCGACCCGAAGTGGCGCGGCGGCAACTACTATGCCTTCAACGACCCGCCCGTAGATGGGCTTGCCCTGGCCAGGATGGTCGGCCACATCACCTACTTGAGCGAGGCCTCCATGCGGCGCAAGTTCGGGCGGCGCCTGCAGGATAGGGAGCGGTACGGCTACGACTTCGCCACCGAATTCCAGGTGGAATCCTACCTTTACTACCAGGGAGATAAGTTCACGCAGCGCTTTGATGCCAACTCCTACCTCTACATCACTAAGGCCATCGATTACTTCGACCTCACCAACGGCAAGCGTTCGCTGGCAGAAGCCTTCCGCAACGTGCGCGCAAAGTTCCTCGTCATCGCCTTCAGCTCCGACTGGCTGTACCCCCCAGCCCAGTCCCGGGAGATCGTGGCGGCGCTGAAGGCAAACAATGTCGACGTCTCCTACTGCGAGATCGAATCCGACTACGGGCACGATGCCTTTCTCCTGGAGGTCGAGGAACAACGCAAGCTGATCAGCAACTTCTTGGCCGCAGTGGCGCGGGAGTTCAACGTCAGTGAGCCCGAATGAGACCCGCATCGATTACGACGTCATTGTCAGCCTAGTGGAGAGGGGGGCTCGTGTCCTCGACCTCGGCTGTGGGGATGGGCAGCTGCTCGCACGGCTCATCGCCGAGAAGGGCGCAAGGGGTACTGGCGTGGAGATCTCCCAGGCCGGCGTGCAGGCGGCCATCGCGCGCGGCCTGAGCGTGGTGCAGGCAGATCTGGATGAAGGCCTGGCCGATTACCAAGATCAATCCTTCGACTGGGTCATCCTCAACCAGACACTTCAATCCCTGGCCAAGCCGACACTTGTGCTGGAAGAGATGCTGCGCGTTGGCCGCAGGTCCATTGTAGGGCTGCCGAACTTTGGCTACTGGTGCCTGCGGCTGCGCCTGCTCCTGCGCGGCCGCATGCCCGCAAGCCGCGCCCTGCCCTACCGCTGGTACGAAACGCCGGCGATGCGCCTGCTCACCATCGCCGATTTCCGCGCCTACTGCCGCGAGCGGGGCATACGGATCCTGCAGGAGATCTTCCTCGCGGGAGAAGCTGGCCACAGGCTGCGGTTCTGGCCGAACTGGCGCGCGGAGACGGCCATTTTCGTCCTGCGCGGCGGGCGCAATTGAGGCAAGACTTGGCCCAAGAAGCAGCTCAGGAAGCCATCTTTCCGGCGCAGGCGGGTGGCCGCCCCGTCCTCGCCCTTTCGCTCGGGCATGCCCTGGTCGATTTCTACCCGGGGTACCTGGCAAGCCTGCTCCCCTACCTCATCGCCAAGCTCGGCCTCTCGCTTACGGTCGCCGGGGCGATGGCCTCTCTGGAATCCATGGCAACCTCTCTCGTGCAGCCAGTGCTCGGGTACTTCGCCGATTCCGGCAAGCCAAGGCCATGGACAGCCATAGGCCTCGCTGTGGCCGCCATGGCCCTCAGCCTGATGGTCTTTGCTCCCTCGGCCTGGGCACTTGCGGCGCTCATTACCGTGGGCGGGCTTGGCGTGGCTCTGTACCACCCGCAGGGGGCAGCCCTCGCCGCAGCCCTCCTGCCCAGCCAGGCGAGCACCGCCCTTGCGTTCTTCTCAACCGGCGGCAGCATAGGACACGCGCTGGGCCCGCTTGTGGCCGTCATCTTTGCCGAGCGGTGGGGGCTGGAGAGCGTCTGCCTTCTTGCCCTGCCCGGGCTCTGCACGGCCTGGCTTGTCTACCGCGCTCTCAA
>JAPWUW010000442.1 GCA_028275325.1 Anaerolineae bacterium
GGCCGCTAATGTGCTTTGGTAGCGACAAGGTGCTCCAAATCGGCTGCAACGCACGTGGCCAAAATGGTGCTGGCGGCAGCCTGGCCTCAGGCACGACGCACCACCAGATTGGAATGCGGGTGAAGGAAGAAGGAACGCGGAAGTTGACAGGGGGCGGCAGGATAAGTATACTTCAGCGGTGCTTGATTCAACGGCACTTGTAGATCTGGATTTGTAGGCTAAGGAGCTTGGTGTTGGAGAAGAAGCGACTCTTGGCAGTGCTGCGGGCTCTTGCGGACCCAAACCGGCTGGCGATCTTCGAGCTCCTGCGTGAGGGCACATATTGCAACTGCGAGATCGCAAGCCAGCTTGAGCTGCCAGCCAACCTTGTCTCGCATCACCTCAAAGTTCTGCGGCAGGCGGGCCTGGTGCAAGCGCAGCAGCACCCGGTCGATAGGCGCTGGGTGCTGTACTCGCTGGACCGCGAGGGGCTGGCGGCGGCGCGGGCGCAGCTCGCGAGCTTCCTAGATCCGATGACAATTGGGAGCCGGGTGCCGCCCTCGTGTCTTGGTGCGTGCCTGGCACCAGAGCCTGTTGCCGTGCGGGCGGAAGAGCTTCTTGCTCCTGAGGAGGCTAACGCGGGGCAGGCCGAAGCTGAGCCATGAGGCCAAGCGCAAGCCGCCTCTTGCTTCACAGAGGCTCATTGTAGGTCACTCTTGCCGTCGCGGACGGACATCATTGCACGAGGTGTTACAATGTCGCTTGCGGCTGTTTTTTTGCGCATGTTGCAGGCTGGGCTGGGGAACCTGGCTGCGTACCTTGCTGCGCACGTCCTCCTCTGCTTGGTGCCGGCCTTCTTCATTGCTGGTGCTCTGGCGGCGCTTGTGCCGAAGGAAGCTGTCATGCGCTTCCTGGGGCGCAATGCGCCCAAGTACATATCGTATCCGGGCGCTGCCCTGGCCGGGAGCGTTCTTGCCGTTTGTTCCTGCACGATAGTGCCCCTATTTGCTGGTATTTACCGCAAAGGCGCAGGCATCGGCCCCGCCATCACCTTCCTCTTTTTCGCGCCAGCGGCAAACATACTGGCTTTGGCCTACACGGGCGTGGCCATAGGCGGGGATTTCGCCCTGGCCAGGATTGTGCTTTCGCTTGCCTTTGGCATCGGCATTGGCATGATCATGGCGCTCATATTCCGGCGGGATGACCTGGCCCGGCAGGCAGCTCCGGATGCCGCCTTTGCCGGGCGCTCCGGCATCCGCCGCCCCATCCTTGTTTTCCTCCTGTTGCTTGTGGCCCTGCTCATTGGCGGCACTCTCAAGCTGCCGCTTCTTGCCAATGCGTACTGGCAGGTGCGGTTGCCTTTCACCTGGCCGGCGAGGGTGCAGCAACTGCTCTACCAGCTTGTCCCCTTCGACCCGACGCGCGGCGAGGAGGGGGTGACCTTCCAGGGCGCGCTGCTTATCGGGTTGCTCGTGCTCATCGCGATTGCGGCTTGGCGCGGCCTGGGGAAGGTCGATGAGGGCTTCAACCGCTGGACTGCGGTGGCGCTTTCGCTCGTTTCCCTCACACTCCTTGTCGCCGCTATAGGCATGGAGCCAGCTGCAGATGGGCTCCTCTTGCGCTTCACCGGGCGGCTGTTTGCAGTGCTTCTGTCGCTTGCTGCAGCGTGGTACATGGCTCGCCGCCACCTCGAGGACTACGAGGTGCAGGAGTGGCTCTGGGAGAGCTGGCGCTTCGTAAGGCAGATTTTCCCGCTGCTCGTTGTGGGTGTCTTCCTGGTTGGCGTGGCGCGGCTCTTCATCAAGCCGGAGTGGATCCGGGCCGTAGCTGGCCGCAACACGCTTCTTGCGAACCTGGCCGGGGTGTTGTTCGGGGTATTCATGTACTTCCCGACACTCGTGGAAGTGCCGATCGCCAAGATGTTCCTCAGCCTGGGGATGCACCGCGGGCCGCTGATCGCCTACATAATGGCCGACCCGGAGCTTTCCTTGCAGAGCATCCTCATGGTCTCGGCCATAATCGGGAAGCGGAAGGCGTGGACGTATGTCGGCCTTGTAGCGGCCTTCAGCACTGTGTCCGGCTTGGTGTACGGGGCTTGGGTCGACGGCGTCAGCCTGGGTCTGCTTGTGCTGATGGTTGGCGGCGGGCTTGCCCTGCTTGCCCTTGCCCTGGCGATCGCAGGCCGCTTCCAGCGGCGCAGCCTGGCGATGGAGCAGGCCAGGCAGCCCACGGGCGGGCACGAGTAGACCGGTGCCCTGCCTCTACCTGAGAGTATCACCAAAAGGGAGGTGTTGAGGTGGCGGAACCCATTGTCGCTGTGGCCTCCTGCTATGGGGCCTCAAACACAGGGCAGCTTGCCGGTGCGGTGGCCACGGAGCTTGTCCGGGAGAACCCCGGGTGGACGCTTGTGTGCCTGCCGGCTGTCGCGATCGACGGCGAGGCTGGCCTGGGCAAGCTGGCAAAGGCGGATTTCCTGGTAGTGATTGAGGGTTGCCCGATCATGTGCTGCACCAAGATCATCGAGGAGCACTCCGGGCGCAAGGCGGATG
>JAPWUW010000443.1 GCA_028275325.1 Anaerolineae bacterium
TTGTAGCGTTCCGCAGAGTGACGATGCAGCGAAGAGGCTAGCTCTCATCTTGGAGCGGAACGGTGTGCGCGGTACTATGAAAATTGTGGGGCAGAAAGCGCGCATCCTGGAGCAACGCATCCGCTATGATGTGATAGATGCCCTAAAGCACCATGACATCGGCTTTCATTCCAACTGGCATGGCCTGCGACCACAGGTGGCGGAGTACCTGGCGCCGCTGGGTTGGGAAGAGGGAGCGGCAGAGTTTGCCCGGCGCGAGTACCCCGGTGTGCTTGACGTGCGCCGTCTTTTTGGCGTCAACCCGGTGACCTATGGCCAGCCGGGACCTAACTGGGCACCACAGGTGTTTCCCGTGCTGCGTCAGTGGGGCATTCCCACCTACGTCAGCGGGTTCGGATACGTGGGTCTGGATTGTCAACCGTTCTGGTACGGCGGTGTGCTCTGCACCTCGCATATGTATGGCAACAGGCTCAACGGCCAAGCACAGAACCACTTCATGGGGTTGAACTTCGAGTTGGGCAAGCCGGGCGAGTTGGAGAAGCATAAGGAAGTCTTTTCACGCAGCCACGTTCAACTGTCCGGCACGAGTGGTCTGATCAGCATCATTAACCACCCCTGCACGCTCGTGCTTGAGGACTGGTTCACCACCTACCTGAAGCCGCGCGACCTCACTGAAGCTGGCTATCAGCATTTCGAGGAGTTCGTCCGTTGGGTGCTCTCGCACGACAATGTCCGGCCAATCTGCGCCAGTGACCTGCCCAACCTCTATCCTGATCGGGCGTTCAACCGCCATTTCTCACGGGAGGAGATCAAGCGGGTCGTGGCGGGCTTGCGCGAGGAGGTGAGCTTCCAGCGCCTGGATGACTGCGCCCTCTCGGCAGCCGAAGCATTCTCTATGCTGACCAGGTGTCTACGCGCCTTTTGCGAGAGTGGCCAACTACCGGATGGTATGATCTGCATCCCTACCTACAATCCCACCAGCCAGCCCTGCAGTGTTGTGAGCGAAGTGGCTGTCTCCTGGGAAGAGTTCTGCCGCGCTAATGCCGAGGTGGCGGACTATATCAACTGGAAGCGCAAGCTTCCTGCCTGTGTGCGGATAGAGGGGGCAAGTGTGGCGCCGGCCGACTTTCTGGCAGCGCTGGCGCGGGTATTGGCATCACTGTACGACGGGAAAGCGCCGCCGGAACAAGTGCAGATCGTGCCGACATCGCGCTGCTTCGAGCACTACGTTGATGAGGAGGCTGCTCACTCCGGCTGGAACTCCGTCATGATGCTCCCCGGATTCACTGCGCCCGGGTTGGTTGAACTGGCCAAGCTGGGAGCGTGGACACTCAAGCCAGCGATACTGCAGGCAAGGGGGTAACTGGGCCATGGCAACGAAACGCCCCTGGATAGACACCCACATTCACGTCAGCGACATAGGCTGCGATGGTGTACGCCGCACATGCTCGACGACCTGCTCGATGTGCTCGAGCGCAGCGGTGCCGACCTTCGTTTTGTCATCAGTTGCGATTTCCCCTACATCACCAACATGAAGAGCGACTCCAACGCCATCCGGGCCGGCAACGAGATGATCTGGGACCTCGTCAGCCGCGCTCCTGACAGGCTGTACGGTAGTTGCACCGTCAATCCCGGCTTCCTAGATGAATCTCTGAAGGTGATGGAGAGATGTTTCGGGCAGTGGGGTTTCGTCCAGCTCGGCGAGATGTTGCCCTACATTATGGGCTATCGTATGGACGATGCGGCGTCGGTGCGCCTGGTGCGCGAGGCGGTGAGCTATGGAGTGCCGGTACAGGTGCACATTGGCACTTACTGGGTGCGCAACGCTGGGCCTTCCGCAGCCGCTATCCAGCAACTCGAGGAGCTGCTGAACGTTGCTGAGCAGGTTCCTGATGCCAAATACATACTGGCGCATGCTATCGGCTGCGGGCCTACTGCTGCCTATGTGCCCTGGGCAGATATGATCTTGGACGCGATTTTCGCTGTCTTTGGAAGTTGGCCGCAGAACTTCTGGATTGAGATTCGCGACTTCCACTGCCCAGCTCTGCCGCGGGTTCTGTGCGAGGTCCCTACTGACAGGCTCCTTGCTGGCACCGATTGGACGACGCGTAAAGGGCCTCCCTTCCAGGCCTACGGCACAATGTTCGATGTCAAGGAGAGTGACACTCCATTTCCGCCACGCGTTGAGTCTTTTGTTGGCTTTCTGCGCGCTGCAGGTGCTTCGGAGGAAAGTATCTGGCGCATCGGTTTCGAAAACGCGCGGGAGCTCTTGCACCTGCCGAGGAGGTGAGGCGCAAGCAAAAGCTTCAGGTGAGCTCCGTGCCGGGTTGCATACGTGTAGGTGGACAGCGGCAAAAGGAGGTGATCAGTATGGAGCACAACAGCAAGCCCCTTTACATTTGGCACTATGACTTTTACCTTTCGGGGAATGCTCCGGATGCTTTCAGCTGCTGGGAGCCGGAGAGGCTGGCGGAGGAGATTGTCTCGACTGGTGTGAACTTTGTGGTTGTCTTCGCGCT
>JAPWUW010000071.1 GCA_028275325.1 Anaerolineae bacterium
GGCCCTGCGCCGGGCAGCAGCCCAATGCCAGGTGGCAACGCTCTGAGCCGGGCACAAAGCTGCCACCCGCACGAGCAGGCTGCGGCGAGGTCAAGAAGGCAAACAGGAAAGCGAGAATAGCGGCTGCAGGCAGTTTCCGCCGGTGGTTCAGTTCCTCTGGCGAGCTCAAGCCACTTGGGAGCTTGCCCAGGGCCTTCCGGTTTTCATGCTTGTTGGCCAGCGGGGGGGTTCAGGCCCCGGGCGGCCCTGGCGCTCAAGGCCTGCTCCAAGGATCGGGAACGGCGGCTACTATCAGGTGCCTGCATGAGCTGCCTCCAGGAAGCCTTCAGCTCAAAAAGGCATCAAACCAGGGGAACTGGAAGGGCCTGCGCCAAAACAGCGGTCTCTGTTACCTGGCTCAGGGCAAGGGAAGCCTCAAGACAATGTCGGGAATGAAAGGGTAATATTCACCATCCATCATGCTGAGCTGGGTGCGGATTATCTGCCGCATGGCTTTGGCGGGCTCAAGGCAGTACCGGCCAAACAGCTCCAACTCTACTCCCCTTTCTACCGCATTGGGGAAAAGGAGCTTGAGCAGACCGCAAGCCAACCGCTTGATGGCCTCGGTATCGCGCGTGTCAGCACCTCGGGGCACAACTACAAGGTCGTCGACCAAGGCACGATAGCCGATGTCGGTGCGCAGAGCATGCAGTATCTCTGAGAAGAACTCCGTGTTGAGCGCCCAGCCTGTCGCCTTGAGGTTCTCGTGCATGCGAGGGATGTCCCACCCCTTCAGGAAACCGTGGAACCTGTCTATCAGAGCCGACTCCCGGAAAGCGGAGGGCAACTCTGCAAGCAGATCCTTGTTCTCGTCCATCCGGGAGTGCTCAATATTGCCCAGCAGGACAATTCCTGCCTGGCCAACACCCTCCTGGTTGCCCACCCGGTACTCGCCGCTTTCCATGTAGCCCTTCAGCGCACCACGAACCTCCGACTCTTCCTGCAGCTTTATGGTCTGGATCTCGTCGAGGGCGACATAATCGTACCGAGCGACCAGGCCCTGCTGCCTGCGATTCATGTCGTAGAAGAGCTTTGCCCGAGTCACGATGCCACCGCTTAGGAGCCAGCCGTACTTGCTGAGCTGCGAGAAGACGTAGGACTTGCCCGTACCTTTTGGTGCCAGCTCCATCAGGTTGAGCCGTGGCTCCACGAAAGGCAGAAGGCGGCAGAGCATCGCAAGCTTCTGCTTCTCAGAAGCGAACCCGTTCGGGTTGTAATCCATGCCCATGAGTAGAACATCTATCCATTCTTCGGTGGAAAACTCCTCCCTCGCTTGCCGGTAGTAGCCCAGGTCCACCCTGTACGGGCGGAAAGGCTTGAAATCCACCATCACGCAGCGGCCCTGTTCCTTCTGGGTGCGCAGGGGCATTACTCGCCAGATGAGCTCAACTACCCCCCAGGCCTCAGGGTGGCCAAGCAAAGCCTCGCGCTTCTCTTCGTCCTGTAAGAGCTTCGGGTCGATGACAGCCTCATACTGGCGCTTCGGAAAGCTGAGGTCTGGCAGCTCGAAGAGCCCCACCCCCTCGCTCACGTCAACCTGCGCCGTCACCTTCGCCAGGAAACGGATTGGCTCCCCATCGATCATGCGCTGCTTGAGGTGTTCCCAATCCTTCCGGCCGGGCAAGTAGCGCTCTATGTAAGACCGCGCCTGTTCCACATCCACCTGGCCGTCATCACCAGCGAAGCGCTGCACCAGCCAGTCCCTGAGGTAAGGCGGTATGCTCAAAGAGGCAAAGAGCTTCTGCTGACTTGCGCACTTGTAGACAACTGCCTTCGGAAAAACCCGGCGCAGCTTTTCCTCCAGCTTGGTTTGCTCCACCTGCCTCACGCTACCTCCTCACAACCCTGGCCTAGATTCCCAAATCCTCCTCAATGACCCCAGCAACGAACTCCACCTCCCGCTCGCCAATTCGCTCGCCGCCGCTCAGGAAGCGCAGGCTGGCCCTTCCGGGGCTCTGGCCCTTCAAGGCGAAGCGCCAATGGAGCCAATCCTCGCTCTCACCCGCGAAGCTCTGCCCGCGAATGCTGACGGCGAGCTCTGACAGTTGTGCCGAAACCTCTATCGCAAGTTCCGCGGTCCCGTCGGGCCTGAGGGAGAGCCGCTGCGGACAGGAGACGACCAGCACTCTTGGTGCTGGGCCGATGGACCTTATAACGAGAACGGGCACCAGGGCCTCTTCCAGCGTAGCACCGCCATGAGCAAGCCAGGTGTAACCGGCGCCGCCCTTGAACCGGCCGTGGACAGTGAGCACGGCGTAGCCATTCTCCACTACCCACTTCTCGCTCTGCGCACCTTCCCCGACGACCCGGGCGCAGCGTCCCCATTTTTCCACCTCCCACCCCTCTGGCAGGCCAATTGGCTCACCTGTATGGTGAAAGGCCGTCAGGCCATGGTCAGCAGTGAGCAGGCAGCAGCCGCGCTCCCGAGCCAGCCTGGCGGCCCGGCGCGCCAGGCTCTGCACGACCTCAAGCTGACGAGCGAAAGCCTGCGGGAAGGAGCTGCGAGCACTGTGGGCGATCCTGTCCAGCTCTTCTTCCACATCTTGCTTCCCCTCCCAGCCCCTGTTGGTCTCCGTCAGGGTTGGCAGGGCAGCACGCGCAAGGTGTATCTCCGCCTTGAGGCCCGTCTCTTCTTCCAGTGTCCCTGTCAGAACGCCAGCCCACTCCGCGCCGAGCCCATCTGCCCAGAGGCACAGGGGCACGCAGCTCTTCTCCAGAACCGCGCCGCGAGTCTCAAACTTATAGAGCGCCTTCTGTTTGGCCACAGCAGCGCACAGCTCCACCAACTCCTCATCGAGCTCGCCGCGCAGCCGCGCACGGCGGTACTTGGCCAGGTACCGCTCTGCTATGCCCTCCTGACCGGGGCAGCCGAGGAGGTAAAAGTACAGGGCAGGGTAGACAGCTGCCAAGCTCTCCAGCCAGGAGCGCTCGTCAGCGCCTGCAAGCAGAAGCTCGCGCACCGTCTCCACAGCCAAGCACCGCTCCTGCTCCGTCAGCCCCGTGAGCAGGAGCAGCCGTTCCCTGGGTGGCAGTGCCCGCAACTCTCTCTCATAGCCAGCGGGCAACTGCACGGGCGCCAGGGTTCCCAGCAATCGGCGGCGCTCCTGCAGTTGCCCTTCGCGAGGGGTCACGCGCAACGCCGCGGTGTAGATCGCCTCAGGCAAGCGATCCGGGGTGAGAGCCTGCTGCAGAGCCTCTTGGAAATACGAACCAGGCTGCTCCTGGCTGCGCGCCCACAGCCAGGCAAGCCATCGCCGCTGCGCATCCAGCACGCCCCAGCGCCCGAGCAAGTCCTGCGCATTGTACTGGAAAACGTTTAGCTCCCTCTGCGAGAGTGATTGCAAGGTATCGCCAGGCTGCGCCTGGCTGATGAGCCAGGCCCAATTCCCCTCTTGCCCCCACTCCTCATGGATCTCCACCGGCAAGGAGAGCACATGCCGAGCGACAGCATAGGCCGTCGGCAAACTGCGGACCAGCACTCCAGTGTCATCGCTATCGCGTACGAGCTCTGCCACGCTCGTGACGAGGTTCAACTCCTCGGGAGCTGGATACCCTTGCTCCATCAGCTCAAGGTAATGCTGCAAACCTTCTATTGCCTTGGCAACGCCCGGAATAAGGTGCCTGCTCACGTACAACCGCAATGGCTTCTCCCCTCCGATTTCCCACGGGCGCGGCAGCTCCCCTGCACTGTAGCGCGAGAGGCCTCTTGCCACCTTCTCGAAGGCATCCCGGCTGAGGAGAAGCGGCACATAGATTCGCCGGTGGCCGACCTCCTCACGTGCAAGTAGCACCTTGAGGCATGCAGCGCCCTCAGCAGGGAACAGCCGCAGGAGCTCAGCAACCGGCAGGAAAAGCACTGAGCCTGTTGCCGAAAATGCCTTATCTAGCGCTTGCCGGTAGTTGGGCGAGAGATCCTGTCCAGCGCAGAATTGCGAGAGGCACACCTGGCTCCCCGCGTATCTCTTGAGGAGCAGAACAGCCTCCCCCCAGGATTCAACTCCGCCCACAAGCAAGATGCGCGTGGGGTAACGCGCCTCCTGCTGGCTGTCCTCCTCCAGCGCTTGCTCCAATGCCTCAAGCCCTGCTAGAAGGGCCATCGCCTCCTCTTCCGGCTCTCGCTGTCCTGACCCTCCAGCTGAACCTGCCTGCCAACGTATGACTCGACAAGTGCCACAATAACCTCTCCTGCAGCCGGGTCCTCAGCAGCACGCTCCAGGATGACGCGCACCTGCTCCGCCGGGATACCTTTGATCTTCTCCTTGACCTCTGGCAGAAGCACTGACTTGTACTGGGCCGCTGCCCAATTCTTTGCCAGGTTCCTGGCCTTCTCGCTCATCCACTCCCGCGGCTCTGGACCCAGCTCCCGCCTGAGCTCCTCGCGCAGCTCCGCCGTGCGCAGTGCGAGCCTTTCGAGCAAGCTGGGAGCAACAGCAAGGTAACTCAGAAGCCTTGCTCCCAGCCATGCCGGCTCTTCCAGCTTTCTCAGCATGGGTTCGATCTGGTCCAGGGTGCGCTGCGCGTCCTCCCACTCGTCCTTGCTTCCGCTTGCGCCATCGAGCAGCAGGAGAAGCCGGTTGATCTCGTACCCCTCGAGGAGCCAGCGCAGCGGCACCTTGTGATCCTTCTCCCACTGCGCCGGGCTATCAGAACGCGTGATGCTGCGCCAGCGCTCCAGCACTTTGCGCCGAACCTGCCTGCCGCGCACCTCCTCCAGAGCCTGGCTGATGCGCTGTACCGCAACATGCGGCTGCTTTACGTCACTCAGATCCGAAAGCTGGCCCCACAGATCGCTCTCCTCTGCAGGGTCTATGTCAAGCCCCTGCTTGCGCGCCCAGCGGGCCACAGTGGCAGCCACATTGCTGCGCAGCACACCCTTGATCTTTGGCATCTGGCTCTCCAGGCGCTGGGCCAGCTGCCGCTTGCCCTGAAACTGCCGCCCATCATCGAGCAAGCGGCTCAAATCGCGCAGATTGGAGCGCACGTCATCCTCCTCCGTCACCTCCGCAAAGGCCCAGAGGGGCAGATTGCAGCGCTTGAGCTCAGTGCGCAGTGCGCCCAGCGCTTGCTCTAGGGTTGTGAGTTTTTCCTCCTCGGTTAGTTTGCGCAGGGCCAGAATGAGCTCAAGCTCACCAGTAATCTCTGGCAGGCGAGCGCGCACACTTTCCGGTCTCCAGAGGTAGACCTCCTCATTCAGCTCCTGACGCAGGAGCTCGATGATCCCACTTGGCCCTACCCCAAGCTGGGCAGCTGCCGGCAACGCATTGGGCTCAGCGTCCTTGAGGAAGCGGCACATTCCCTCTTCCAACCTGTCCCTGTCCAGCCGGATCTTCGCTGGGCGCGGCCACTCCCCAGCTGCCTGCAGGATGTCGATAAGCCGCTTGACCTGATTATGGGAACGCTCCTCTGGCCGAAGCCGCAGGAACTCGGCCACTGCCCCTGCGGCAGCAGAAAGGCTGTCCTGCACGGAGGTGGCACCGCCCTGCCCGCCAACCCAGTACAGCGTCCAGAAGGGGAAGCCAATTGCCCTGAGCCGTTGGCGGGCTGCGTCCACAGCCTGCTCCAGGTACTGCTGCTCCTCCCCCAGGACAAAAGCCTCTCTCAGAAAGCGGCAGAGGGCCTCCTGCTCTGGCGTGTGCCGCACAAGTTCTCTACCCTTTTGCTTGCTTATGACCTCGTGGATAAGCTCGGCCATCTTGGTGCGGTTCAGAGGGTAAGAAGTCGTGCCATCGCGGTAGAAGTAGCCTTCGCAGCGATCTCTCAGCAGAAGCCCCATGAGAAGGTAGCTAGCCTGGCAAGGCCACATGCCAAAAGGCCGAGCCTGCAGCTGCTGCCAGAGTTCAAGCAGGGAGGTTGCCCCCTTCTCCTCGTTGAATAGGCGCTCGACCAGCTCGAACATCTTGCTCACGGGGTGATCGGGGTTCTGCTGGCGGGCCTTGTCGGGAGCGTGCCAGAAACCGAGCTTCTTGAGCTCCTCAACGAGCGGCACGTAGTTGCTGGTGGGCTCCTTTTCCCCCAGCCCGATCTGCGCGCCCACCTTGGCTTGCTTCTCGTCGTAGACAGTCGCCGTGGCGTAAAACCTCTCGGGCCTGTAGGGGAAAAGCTCCTCTACAAGCCTCTCCAGCAGTGGCCCAAAACCCGCCGCGAAATCGCTCAGCCGCTCGCTGCCAGCGGCCCGAAAGACGTACACCGGTGACCTTTGCGCTTCCTCCTTCCATTCGTCCAAAAGGCGCTCGGCCCGGCGCTGGTGGAACTGAGCGTTACGCTGATCGTGGATTCGCTCGCAGACTCTGCCGCGGGCCAGGTCCTCCGCAAATTTGTCCCATCGCTCCTCCCCGAAGGGACAGTCGAGCACAAGCAGCACCTGGTGTGGCTCCAGCCTGGCTGCGAGCCTCTGCGCCTGCTCCCTGGCATCCGGCAGTTCCTGTTCCTTCTGGGCAACGACCACCGCTAAAGCCACCTGGTGCGGCTGGCAGCTGGGCAGGATGCCCTCATGCCGGGCGCGCAGATCAGCAATAGGGGCCGCGTTAACACGAACCCGCCGGCCAAGCAAATCAGACACTTGCCCAGTAACTATCCCCCTCACTCGTTTAACCACTTCGTACTGCTCGTCCCTGAAGAAACTCTCGAAAACCAGTTTCTTCTTTTCCTCGTCCACACTGGCCCGATCCAGGTACGCCTGAGGCAAGAATAGATGCTTGTCTCTGCCGAAGGAGAATGGCATGCTGTGCAGCGCGCCTTGCTTCTCCAACCTCTCCACGATCTGCTCCAGCTGCCCCGCAATGGGCGTGCCGGCATAGGCCTTTCTCAGGTTGGATAAGGTAGGTTGCACACCACGCGAGATGTCCGATGCGGCCTTTTCCAGGGCCAGGAGCAGGAGAGCTGCCTTGGCCACCCGTTGCTCGGCTCCAGAGAGCGAATCGCGCAAGAGGCGGTAATGGGCCAGGACATCCTCTGCTTTCATGTCCTCCGCAAGCTCGCGCGCCCCCGGCTCGAAGAAATAATCCCATAAGTGATCAAGCGTGTAGAGCTCCCAGCCATCCTTGGGGTGGCTCTCCAGGAACTGGCGGAAGGATCCGGCTGAGCTGCTTTCCAGCAGCCCGAAGATGGTCCTCTGGCTGGAGCTGAAGCGGTTGGCGATCTGCGTGGCCACAAGGGCAGTGTAAGGGTGCATGGGCAGGAGCTGCTCAAGCTCCGCGCGGCTGATGCTTTGGTCGACATCGTCGACGAACTCGCCCACGCTGCTCACCCTCTCCCAGAGCAAGTGTCGCTTTTGCTGCCATTCAACGCCGCGCTCAGGCAGAGGTTCTATGGCACTGGCCATCAGCTTGAAGCCGGTGGGGGCCTGCAGCTGGTAGTGGCACGTGTGGAAGCGATCCATGAGCTTCTTCCAGTCCTCAGCGGTCGAGTGCCTAACCCAATCTGGTGAGCGGTGCGTGACGATGCAGTGATAGAAGCAGGTCTCCCGACTTGCCTCCGCCAGCGCCTGCAGGCCGCTCGTGGGAACCCGGTGGGTGAAGAAATCGGTGAACTCATCCCAGAGGACGACGAGGCCAGCCAGGCCGTTTGCCTCAATGACTTCCTTCACCCACTGCACCGTGCCCTCAGGCGAGGTGGAGATGGCAACTCCCTCATCCGTCAGGGCTTCAAGCACCCTCAGGAAAAGCTCGCTATCTCCACCGCGCTCGAGCTCTGCAAGGACGGAGGCAGCACCCGGGTACTGCAAGAGCCGAGTGCAGTACTTGTTGAAGACAGCCTGCCAGTTGACCGTGCCGCCGGGCTGCAACTTCTCAAGCAGCTGTTCGCGCAGGAGCTGGCTCCTGCCCTCAGCGAGCTTGAGCCCCCTTTCGCGCAGCTCTCGCTGCAGCGAGAGCTGCAGCTCGATGAGGAACTTTGTGGCAGTGTCGATCGTGGCCGAACCGTAGTTGTAGACGACGACATAGCGCCCGCGCTCGCGCAGCCCGAGGAGCCGCGCGCGCCGATCCTGCCCCAGCTCCCTGCCGAGGCCATTCCAGTAGCTTTCCACTTCGTCCAGAGGGTCCTCGAGCAGGTGCTTGAGGACAAAGCAAGCATGGGTCTTCCCCGTGCCGTACGGCCCGTAAATCCACAGAGGCCGGCGGTCGTCCTGGTTCTGGCGCTCGAGCGCCCTGAGGAACAAATCCAGAAGGTTTTCCATGTGCTCGTGGGGGATGAAACCCTTCCACGCTTCTTTCTCTTGCCGGTCCAGCTCGCGCGAGAACACGGCCACATACCCGCGCCGGACGCGCAGCCAATCCGCATACTTCCCGGATAGCATCCTCACCTCCAAATCTTCCGACTGCGCAAGCTCAAGCTCTCTCCACCCACTGCTCGCGCACCCTGAAGCCGCTGGCCCCACTTTGGCTGAGCTCGAAGAGCGCCTCCTCTCGCCGGGAGCCGAAGATCACCCACGGCCAGAGCAGCTCTTCCTCGTAGCCCAGCCGCTCTCGGCCGCACTCCGCAAAGAGGAGCTCAAGCGCGTGCACAAGGGCCTCAGCATGCGGGTGGGGGAGGCCAGCGCGCCGCACGAGCCGCGGCCCGCGGCCGCTCACTTCCCCCTGGCCAAGCTCCCTGCCGATCGGCGTGCCGGCAAACAGCCCAACGAGCTCCACTGTGGCATCGCGCGCTGTGCGCTCGGCAAGGCGCGGCACGTCTGCCAGCAACCGGCGGCAGAGCTCAGCGCTTGTCCACTCCCCCAGGCCCAGCCGGCTCACGTACCAACGGGCCGTGGGCCAGGCAAACGCCGTGTTGGCCCAGAAGAGCTCCCAGGGGAGTGGATCCCCCAGCCCCCTCTCTCGGAAAAGCCGCGCAAGCACCGTTTCTTTCCCGGAGTGCTCAACGACGCCGCCAGTGAGCAGCCAGCGCCCAAGCGAGACGATCTGCACTGGCCCGAGCTGTGTCGTCTCGCGCCAGCCAACGGGGTCCCGAAGGTACAGCGCGAGCCACTCCGCTCGCAGGCCGAAAGTTCTATGCGGCGTCCAGCCACTAAGACTGCTCAAGTTCATGGGCAAGGCTCAGTACCTCCAGCGCCGTGCGCTTCTCATCGAGGTAGATGTTGTCCAGGCCGTACATAAGCTCAGCAATTATCCACCTGGGCCAGCGCATGCTGAGCCCGTGCAAGATCCTCTCAAGCTGCTCTCGCCCCACCCCAAAGAGCGTCATCGGCCCCTCCGGAGCCTCCTCGAGCTCGCTCACCGTGAGGCCATATCGGCCCTCGAGCTCCGCATAGCGGTAGAGGCTGTAGAGGATCGCCACGGGGTGCGGCTCCTGCCAGCCGCGTTTGTAAACAGCCTGCACCGCGCTGCCCTTCATTTGGAGGACACCTAGGCCCATCTCATTGCCCAGAGGGCTGCTCTTGAGGAGGTCGAAGAGGCTCGCGAGAGCGTTGCGTCGCGTGCGGTCCCGTAGAGCCGAGGGAAGATGATCCATGAGCTCCTGCCGCCCGTATAGGCGGCCCCAAGCCAGCTCGCGCACATACCAGCCGACGAGCTCGGAGTTCCGGGCGAGATTGACCCACACGATCGCCCATACGAGCAACGGTCTTTCTCTCCACCTTGCCATGGCCAGCGCCAACTCGGTTGGGCTGTTCTGCTCAACTAGTTCCGCATCTCGCAGCCAAACCCGCAGGGAATCGACCTGCCTGTTACCAAGTGCCCGCGATGCCCACCAGTCATTGGGGGACTGGAGAAACAACTGCAACCAGGCGGACCTGAGCCCGAAAGTCTGGTATGAGCCCGCACCTCGCATCCGACCTCCTCCTAGAGAGGTACTAAGAGACTTTGCCGCCCAACAGCCGCGATCGGAGATCAGTAGACACATTCCGCAGTGCACACACCTCTGCGTATCAATCGAGACTGCTCCGTCAAACCGAAGTGCGCCTGTCGGGCATTCGGACTCACAGGCTCGACACATGACACAGTAGGCACCCTTATGGGCAACTGCCCTCTGGTCGCGCCTGAGAAAGCGGTTCGCAGGGACACCGTGGAAAACCAACTTGAGCCCGGCACCGTGTTGCACAACCTCGAAGGCCAGCACGCCCTGGCTAGTCTCGATGCGGCCCCTGTGCAATCCCTCGCGAGACACAGCCCCCAGGGCGGGGGCCCACTCCAGCCAGTTACGCGACGCACCTCTTACTGAGAAACAGATGAAATCATCGCCTTCCTCGACAAGAACCCTGTTGCCGCCACGCTCTAGGTCCCTCCCCCCAGCCCTCGCCTGCCACGCACCACTTGCAATGTACTCAAGCGCTTCGTGGTGACTGCGGCCGGCAGCCAGATTGGACTGCAGGAGAATGTCCACGAAGGGCCGCACGTCCTCTGGGTACGCCAAAGACACGATGCATTCGCTCCATCTGGAGTTGTACGGGCAAACGGCACAGCCAACGCGGGTGAGGCCCGTCCGATAACCTGAATGGGTTGGCAGGAGGCGCTGGAATGTGTAAAGCCAGACCTCTGCAGCGCTCCAGGCAGCGACAGGGCTCGCGTTGACCTGCTGATTATGACGGGCGTTCCGGTCAACAGGCAGATACGAGAAGCGGCCGAGGCTCTCCTCGCGGCGCACGCCGTCGAAAACCAGTGCGCGCACGCCTGGCTTGCCGGCCAGTTGCCGCAGCGCAAGGAGGGTCGGCGCCGTCTTGTGCACAGTGCAGCACCAGCGGTGGATGCGGCTTGGGGGGCCAAAGAGCTGCCACGTTTCCTTGGCGTGCCGGTCGGCCCTGGCCGTCACGAAGTGCAGGTTGGGAAACTGCTGTTTGGCCCGTTCCACAGCTTCGTAGGTGGGCTTGAGTTCCATCGTCGTGTCGCTGAAAACGACGTAGAACTCATCGGGCGGCAGGGCACGCTGGACAAGATCGAGCACCACGAGCGAATCCTTGCCGCCGCTGAAAGCCACTGCGACAGCATCGAAACTCGCGGCCCGCTCGAAGTGCACTCGGTCGATGAACTCGACGGCACGGTAGGCCAGCGCTTCCAGCATGCGCCGGTTGCGCGCCAGCATTCCCTCCACATCCACAGGCTCTAGCTCCAGCCCAGGAGCATGCACCTCGAGGCTGGGCCGCTCGAAGAAGCCACCCCCGTTGGCCTGCGCCACAAGCTGGCCGCGGTAGTAGTAGCGCCGCCCACTCGCCCACAGAAGCGGCCCCCGGCAACGCGGGTAGGCCCAGTACCGATCGAAGCCAAGGAGGCCTAGCTCTTCGTGGAAAACGGGCCGCACGTCCGTGCTGGCGTCGCCCTCGCCGAGGTCAACGAGAAGCACTCCACCTGTCTCAGGATCCCAACTGACGTTGTACACGGCTTCTCAGAGGTCCCATCCTCAAAGGGAATAATCGGCAGTTCGGCCGTTTCCTTGAGTCTACGCGGCGGTGTCGCACGGATCAATTCGCTGG
>JAPWUW010000444.1 GCA_028275325.1 Anaerolineae bacterium
ATGTTGCAACAGGCCTCCTCTCGCTTTATGATGGCGCTGCAAATGTTTGCAGGAGGGGCCTGATGCACATTCCCGATGGTTTCCTGAGCGCCGGGGTCATCGCCGGATGCTGGGCGGCATCAGTCGCGGGTGTGGGCTATGCGGCGCGGCGAGCGAGCGGTTCGTTGGGCGAGCGCGAGGTGCCGTTGTTGCCGGTGATGGGAGCGTTCATCTTTGCGGCGCAGATGCTCAACTTTCGCGTGACGGGTGGCACGTCGGGGCACCTCCTTGGTGGAGCCCTGGCGGCGATCGTCCTTGGTCCTTGGCCTGCCACCCTTGTGCTGAGCGCTGTCTTGCTGGTGCAGGCACTGGTGTTTCAGGACGGCGGCCTGCTCGCTTTGGGCGCGAACGTGCTTAACATGGCCGTGGTGGGGGTGCTTGTGGGTTATGCGGTATATGCTGCCCTTAGGTGGCCCCTCGGTTCCGGGAAAGTTGGGCTGCCGGTGCGGGCTTTCCTGGCAGCGTGGGTTTCGGTGGTGACGGCCGCCTTGCTCACTGCGGTGGAGCTGGCGTTGAGCGGCGCGTTCTCTCTGGGTGTGGCGCTTGCGGCCATGGGGAGCGTGCACGCGCTTATTGGCGTTGGCGAAGGCATCATCACGGCGCTCGTCGTGGGGTTCCTGAGGGCCACGCGGCCAGATCTGGTCCGCTCGGCGGAGGCAGCAGCCTGAGACGTGGAGGGGCAGGATGGGCAAGAAGGAGCTTTGCATAGGACTGGGCGTTTCAATGCTGCTGGTGGCGCTGGCTCCTCTGGCCTCTTCTTTGCCGGATGGGCTGGAGTGGGTGGCGGAGCAGTTCGGGTTCATGGATCGGGCCCTGGAGCCGATGTACCGCGTTATGCCCGATTATGTGTTTCCCGGTGTGCGCAGCGAAGCGCTGGCCACGATCCTATCTGGGGTAGTTGGGGTGGCTCTCGTCACGGGGCTTCTTGCCACTGTGGCGGCTTTGCTGCAGCGCGCGAGGACGCGAGCCAGGGGGGCTGGATCCGGGCGATGAGCGGGGGCTTGGCTGTTCCAGAGCCCTACATTCCCGGCCGGAGCATCTTGCACCGTCTGAACCCGTGCGCTCGCTTCCTGCTGCTGCTCTCTACTCTTGTTGCTTTGTCCCTGCCGAACCCGGCCGAGGCGGTGTGGCTCGGGTGGCTTGCGGCATGCCTTGTGGCAGCGGTGGCTATGGCGGGGATTCCACCCTCGCGGCTGATCAAGCGGGCCTTGCCGGCGCTCATCTCAGCGCCTTTCATCGCTCTCGGCGCTTGCGTGCGCGTTGGCCAAGAGGCGCAATGGGGCCTGGCAGTCGGGCCGTATACGATAGGCACGAGCGCGGAGGCTCTCGCTCAGGCTGCGGTTCTGTTATGGCGGGCCTGTCTTGCAGCGCTGGCCATCGGGCTCTATATCAGCGTGGCGCCCTTTGCCGAGACTGTTCAGGCGATGCAGGCGCTTCGCTTGCCAGAGCTGTTCGTGCTTATCACCGCGCTGCTGTACCGGTACCTGTTCGTCCTGGCTGGTGAGGCCTGGCGGATGGAGCGAGCCCGGGAGGCGCGGACGCTGCGGGCCCCATCGTTTGCTTCCCTGTGGGAGGAGGCGAAGGTGCTGGCGAGCATGATTGGGAGTCTCTTCTTGCGGTCCTACGCTCGCAGCGAGCGCGTCTATTGGGCCATGCTCAGCCGTGGGTTCTCTGGCCGTTTTGCCACCTTGCGGGGGGCGCAGTGGTCGGCGATTGACGCCCTGGCGGCGGCTGCATGGGCTCTGGCACTCCTTCTTGGCGGCGTGGCCTCACGAGTGTTGGCTGTAGGGGTGAGGTGACGAGCATTGGCGGGCCCTCTTGCCATCGTTATCCGCTCGCTTTCGTACACCTACCCTGGTATGGCCCAGAGGGCGCTCGACGAGGTCTCGCTTGAAGTGGCCGTGGGCGAACGGGTTGCCCTGGTTGGTCCCAACGGCGCGGGCAAATCGACGCTGCTCTTGCACCTCAACGGCTTGCTGCGCGGAGAGGGTGAAGTGGAAATCATGGGGATACCCCTCAACGGCAGAACGGTTCGGAAGGTGCGGTCGCTGGTTGGCCTCCTGTTTCAGGACCCAGATGACCAGCTCTTTTCGCTGAGTGTGCTGGAGGACGTTGCCTTTGGGCCGCTGCAGATGGGGCTTGCTGCCGAACAAGCGCGCGCTCGTGCCATGCAGGCGCTTGAGCTTGTTGGGCTTGGGCCTCTAGCGCAGCGCGCGCCGCATCAGCTCAGCCTGGGCGAGAAAAAGCGAGCGGCGCTGGCTGCCCTTCTCAGCATGGATGTGCCCATACTGGCCCTGGATGAGCCCACTGCCGGATTGGACCCGCGCTCCCGGCGGGCTCTCGTCGGTATCCTCAGGTCGCTGGGGAAAACGATGCTCGTCGCCACGCACGACATGCGGCTGGTGCACGAGCTTTGTCCGCGGATGGTGATAATGGACGGCGGGCGAATCGTTGCTGATGGG
>JAPWUW010000060.1 GCA_028275325.1 Anaerolineae bacterium
GGCCCTGCCTCTTTCCTTGCTAGCGTAACAAAAGAGGTGAACGGTGCTTCGGTTCATTGCGCGGCGGCTTCTGCTCATGATCCCGATGCTTGTTGCCATTTCCATCGTCTCCTACATTGTCATGGAGCTGCCGCCGGGGGACTACCTGACAAGTTACATCATGCAATTGCAGGCGACGGGCCAGGTGGTGCAGAAGGATCAGGCCGATGCCCTGGCCAGGCAATACGGGCTCGACCAGCCACTCTACATTCGCTATGTGCGCTGGGTGTGGCGGATGCTGCACGGGGATTTCGGCATTTCCCTGCAATGGCAGCGGCCTGTGGCGCAGCTGATCTGGGCGCGGCTTGGCCTCACAGCCGGGGTGACGCTTGCCACAATGATCTTCACTTGGTTGCTTGCCATTCCCATCGGCATTTACTCGGCCACGCACCAGTACTCTCCTGGGGATTACATCGCCACGCTCTTTGGCTTTCTGGGCCTCGGCATTCCGGATTTCCTCATCGCCATTGTGGCCATATGGCTTGCCTACACTTATTTTGGCGCCAACCTCACCGGTCTTTTCTCGCAAGAGTACCAGACGGCCCCCTGGAGCTGGGCGAAGTTCGTCGATATGCTCAAGCACCTGTGGGTGCCGATCCTCGTCCTGGGGATGGGGGGAACGGCCGGGCTCATTCGCATCATGCGCGCGAACCTGCTCGATGAGCTGCGCAAGCCGTACGTGATCACGGCGCGAGCCAAGGGCCTGAAGGAGGGCAAGCTGCTCTGGAAGTATCCGGTGCGTATCGCCCTGAACCCGTTTGTGAGCACGATCGGCTGGTCCCTGCCGAGCCTGATTTCGGGCGCCACGATCGTCTCCGTCGTCCTCAACATACCCATGAACGGGCCGTTGCTTCTTGGGGCGCTGCAATCGCAGGACATGCACCTGGCCGGTGCATTCATCATGATGCTGAGCGTGCTCACCATGGTCGGCACGCTGATTTCGGACATCCTCCTCGCCTGGCTCGACCCGCGCATAAGGTACACGGATTAGGTGGGACCATGGCAGAGGGAAGGAACGCTGCCGTCATTGAGAGGGCGGGAGCAGCCGAGCAGCCCGAGGAGCGGATCTACGTCGCCTCGCAGTGGAAGCTCATGTGGTGGCGCTTCCGCAAGCACAAGCTCGCCGTGGCGAGCGCTTTCGTCATCGGCTTCATCTACCTCGTGGCGCTCTTTTGCGAGTTCATAGCCACCTACGACCCGGAAAAGCGCGATCAATCCTTCGCCTACGCGCCGCCGCAAAAGTTGCGCTTCGTCGACGAAGCCGGCTTTCACCTGCGGCCATTTGTCTATGGGCTCAAGGGCGAACGGGATCAGAAGACGCGCCGCCTGATCTTCGTGGAAGATCGGCAGGTCAAGTACCCCGTGCGCTTTTTCGTGCGCGGCCACGAGTACAGGCTCTGGGGCTTGCTGCGCTGGGACAGGCACCTCATCGGCGTGGAGGGGAAGGATGCTACCCTCTACCTGCTCGGCACAGACCGCCTGGGGCGGGATCAGTTCTCGCGCCTTGTCTACGGCGCCAGGCTCTCCACCTCTATCGGGCTTGTCGGCGTGACGCTCAGCTTCATCCTAGGCATTCTCATTGGCGGCGTCTCGGGCTATTACGGCGGCGCCGTCGACAACGTCGTGCAGCGCACGATCGAGTTCCTGAGGGCCATTCCCACCATACCCCTCTGGATGGGCCTCAGTGCCGCCTTGCCTCCGCACTGGTCCCCCGTGAAGGTTTACTTCGGCATCACCGTCATCCTCTCGCTCATCGGCTGGACCGGGCTTGCCCGCGTGGTGCGCGGGCGATTTCTGGCGCTGCGGCAGGAAGATTTTGTCATGGCGGCAGCGCTCGCCGGCGCCAGCGAGATGCGCATCATAGTGCGGCACATGGTGCCGTCCTTCCTCAGCCACATCATCGCCTCGCTGACTCTTTCCATCCCGAGCATGATCCTGAGCGAGACGGCCCTCTCTTTCCTCGGGCTGGGCCTGCGGCCCCCTGCGATCAGCTGGGGCGTGCTGCTGCAGGAAGCGCAAAACTTCCGCTCCGTGGCGCTTGCGCCGTGGCTGCTCGCGCCAGGGGCCGCCGTGGTGATCACAGTGCTCGCCTTCAACTTCATGGGGGATGGCCTGCGGGATGCAGCCGACCCCTACGCGCGCTAGGGCTCGCTGCAGATGCCTTCCGCTCTGCTGACCCCTGCTGCTTGACCCCATTGCCAGGCGGGAGCACTTCTCCTGCCATACGGCCTGGCCTCTGTCGGCAGGGCCCGTTACCGCCCCGACGGGAGGGCAATAGGCGGGTGCCTTGCGCTTTGCGTGGCGCCGCCAGCCGCCAGGGCGTAGCTCGAAACAGCATTTTTTCGCCCGCCCTTGCCTCTGGTACAATCTGGCAGGCGCTTGGCAGGATCGCCGAGGAGATGGAAAGCAATGATAGAGAAAGTGCACTACGCGCAGTGGCAGAACAACTACAGGCTGAGCGACGGCAGGCTGGAGGCGATAGTCACCGCAGATGTCGGGCCAAGGGTGATACGGTTCGGCTTCGTGGGTGGCCCAAATGAGTTCGCTGAGCTCTTCGAACACCGGCTGGCGACGCCGCTCGGGGAGTGGCGCATCTACGGCGGGCACAGGCTTTGGCATTCCCCGGAGGCGATGCCGCGCAGCTACTGCCCGGATAACGAACCGGTGGAGGTGGAGTGCAGCGAGGATTGCCTCGAAGTCAGGCAGCCGAAAGAAGAGCTGACGGGGATCCGCAAGGCCATGCGCCTGACGCTGGGCGATGGCTTCTTGGATGTGGAGCATAGCCTGACAAACGAGGGCCTGTGGGCGGTGGAGCTTGCGCCCTGGGCGCTCTCGGTGATGGCACCAGGGGGCGTGGCCATCTTGCCCCAGGCAACAACCACAGATCCGGATGGGCTTTTGCCCAACCGGCTGCTTGTGCTCTGGCCCTACACCGACCCGCGCGATCCGCGGCTGTACCTTGGGCGCAAACTCGTCCTCCTGCACCAGGACGCGCAGGCAGCGGGGCCGATCAAGGTTGGCCTGAACGCCGACTCGGGCTGGGCAGCGTACTATAACCGCGGCCACCTCTTCCTCAAGCGCTTCACTGTCGAGCCCTGGGCCACATACCCCGACTATGGCTGCACCGTCGAGAGCTATACCAACGCCCAGATGCTGGAGCTCGAGACGCTCGGGCCACTCGTGTTGCTTGAGCCTGGCGAGGCCACCTATCATACCGAGCGTTGGTACCTCTTCGAGGGAGTGGAGCTGCCGCTTGCCGATGAACAGGCGCTCCTGCGGGAGGTTTGGTCCCTGGTCGAGAGGACAAGCGAGCCGGAGTAAGGCCCCCAATGCTGGTAGACTTTGCCTCTGACCCGCTCTCAGGTGCCCCTCTGGACAATGCGGCAAAAAAGCGGCTGAGGTTATTTTTGGCAGCGCTCGTGCGGCACCGCCCATTGCTTGTCTTTTGGCTGCCCACGGCTGAGCCGGCAGGCCAGCTTCTCTACACCCTTGTCGTGGGGGATGGCTCCTTGAGCTGGGACGAGGTGGATCGGGCAAGCGACGGGTTGGTGCAGGCACTTGTCTACCGGCAAGAGGAGCTCATTGCGGACCTTGCCGTGCCAGAGAGCTGCCTGCGCGAGCTTCTCTCCACGGCTGTGCTGCTCCACGCAGAGACGGATCGCGCTCGGCCGCTCTTGCGGCGGCTTCAGCTATTATTCCAGGCGCCGGAGAAGGCGTAGCCATGATCGCAGTCGTAAACGGCACCGTCATAACCCCTTGCCGCGCCATCGAGGATGGCGTGGTGCTTGCCGAGGATAGCCGCGTTGTCGCTGTCGGGCCGAGAGGGCTGCTGCACTTGCCTCCTGCAGCCACAGTGTTCGATGCCCGCGGTGGCTACATTGTGCCCGGCTTCATCGACCTGCATTGCCATGGAGCACTGGGCGTCAACGTCAATGACCCCGGCACGACCGCCGAGGACCTGTGCCGGATTGCCCAGTTTGAGGCGCAACATGGCACCACAGCCTTTCTGCTTGCCGTGCCCACCGGCTCGCACGCGGTTATGGCCAAGGCGCTCTCGCTCATTCACGAGGCGACGGGCACCGACAAGGGTGCGCAGCTCCTCGGGGCCCAGGCGGAGGGACCTTACTTCAACCCTGCAGCAAAGGGTGCTCAGGCTGTGGAGCACATGCGCCCGCCGGATATCCTTGAGCTTGAGGAGTGGTTGAGGATCTGCCCGGAGCTCAAGCTTGTCTCGCTTGCGCCGGAGATGCCGGGCGCACTGGAGTTCATCGCCCATGCCCGGCGCAAGGGGCTGACTTTGGCCGTTGGTCACTCGCGCGCCAGCTACGAAGAAGTGCTCGCGGCCGTAGCACACGGCCTCAGCCATGCCACGCACACCTTCAACGGCATGCTGGGGCTGCACCACCGGGAACCGGGCACGGTAGGGGCCATCCTCACTTGCGACGACATCACGGCAGAAGTGATCGCCGACAATATTCACCTGCATCCAAGCGTTGTGGACCTTGTCGTGCGCTGCAAGGGGTTGGAGCACACTGTGCTCATCACGGATGCCATGAGCGCCACAGGCCTGCCAGATGGCCAGTACAGCTGGGATGGGCGCCCCGTCACAGTCGAAAAGGGGGCTGTGCGGCTGCCAGATGGCACCATTGCCGGCAGCACGCTGACGATGGAGAGGGCCGTTGCCAATGCCATGGCCGATGCTGGGCTCACCCTCGCACAGGCGGTGCGGCTTGCCACCCTCAACCCGGCCATGGCCATTGGCGTGGCGGATCGCAAGGGCCGGCTTGCCCCCGGGCAGGATGCTGATATCGTCATCCTGGATAAAGAGCTAGAGGTGCGGCTCACGCTTGTGCGCGGCAAGGTTGCTTACGAAAACCCTTGAAAGGAATGCTCACCCTGGCAAGACAAGTTATCCTCTGCGATTTCGATGGCACGATCAGCGCTTTCGACGTGACAAACACGCTCTGCCGTCTGCATATCCCCAAGCGCTGGGCCGAGCTTGAACAGGCCTGGCTTGCGCGAGAGATCAGCGCCACCGAGTGCTACGAGCAGGAGTACGAGGCCCTCGGGCTGCGCAAGGAGGAGATCGATGCCTTTCTGGAGCAGGTGCCGCTGGCCGAGGGCTTCTTCGAGCTCCTGGAGGTAGCAAAGGAGCTGGGCTGGGAGTTCCACATTCTCAGCGCCGGGTTCGATTACTACATTGAGCGGCTGCTCGGCCGCCACGGGCTGAGGCTGCCGTACACAGCCAACCGGCTTTCGTTCGATGCGGCGGGCAAGCCCGTCTTTGCCTTCCTGCAGAACTACGACCTGCAATGTGGCCGCTACAAGGCGCCGTGTGCCGGCTGCAAGCCCGCCACCTGGCGGGAGTGGAAGGGCCGCGGCTACCGTGTTGCCTACATTGGGGATGGCACGACAGATTTTTGCCTGGCCGACGCCTTTGCCGCCGAGAGGGGAGAGGGCGACCTTCTCTTTGCGAAGGAAACCCTGCTGCGCTACTGCCAGGAGAAGCGCATCCCCGTGCACCCGTACCGCTCCCTTGCCGACGTGGCGGAGCACCTGCGCCAGCTCGCCGCCCAGGAGATGCTGCCCCCTGCCCCCGCCTGCCGCCCGTAGCGGCAGCCCAGCGGCTTGGCCATGTCTTTAGGGGCGGGTGGGTGGGATATCCGCTGAACTGCGGCTCTGGCCGCCACTGCCCTTTGACAGCGAAACAAGGGCGGATGGGCGGAGCAGTTTCCCGAGCCTAACAAAGGCCGCCAAAGTGCCTTGGCAGCAGCACACGCCCCAACAAAAGGGTGACGATTGCGGCCAAGAAATGCTCTCAGGTGGCGCTTGCGGCCTACAAGTGGCCGCTGGCAGCTACCGCGTTTGCCAAGGAGCCAACCCCGCCGGCGTCGATGCACCTTGGCCAGTTGAGTGCCATCTCGGGAAATGCCCCGCCCACCCGCCCCTCGCGGTGCCCGCGCACCCTGGCCGCGCGTGTGGCGCTCCGGGAAGAGCCCCGCCCGCCCTGCGGCTTGGCCGTCCTTTTTCGGGGCGGGTGGGCGGGAATAGTCCTGAGCTGCCTCACAAGGCACCAACTATCGCTGGCAGCAACACATGCTGCGGCAACAGAGCAACTTCGGCGGCCAACGAACTCATCAAGAGCCACACTCCAGGCTGCCCAGGGTTCCGGGACGGCCGGCCCACGCGTGCAGGCGACCCTTGCCGCTCCTGATGCACCTTGGTCCTAACAGCCACGCTCGAGGGCAAGACTCTTCCACCCACCCGCCCAGCAGCTCGGCTCTGTCTTTAGGGGCGGGTGGGCGGGAATACCTCGCTGAACCGCAACAGTGGCCGCCAGAGGGGCGGGTGGGCGCGAATGCCTTGGGTGCAGCTGCCGCGCGCTGCCAAACCGCAAAACCAGCAGAAAACACGCGCCACTTGCCAGCAGCGCCCGCGGGCACTATGCTGGGGCGAAGGAAGCTGCAGTTGCATAAGTGGTTTGAGCGAGCAGTTGGCTGCGGAGGCAGAGGGCAAATGTGCCAGGCCAGGGTGTACCTGCAAAAAGATGGCCAAAACGAGCTCATCGCTGAAGAAGTGATTTTCCTCGAAGAACGCGATGACGGCGTGCAGCTCAGCACCTTCTTCAGCGGGCCACAGTTCGTGAGTGCCCGCGTTCACCAGGTTGATTTCCTCAAGCATACGGTGGTGCTCGTGCCGGAGGGGGAGCATGGCCACTGAGAGGGAAAAGCTGGAGCGGCTTCTGCCGCACTGGCAGGAGCACAACTCGGAGCACGCCCAGGAGCTGCGAGAGTGGGCCGCTCGGGCGCGCGCTGCGGGAGAGGAGGCCGTTGCGGAGCGTCTGGCGGCAGCCGCGGCCGCGCTCGATGTGGCAAGCGAGAGGTTGCGCGCCGCCGGAGAGGCCCTGAGAGCCAGGAGCAGGTGACGGCGTATGTCCTGTCTGGAGAAGTTCCGGCAACTCCTGCACGAGCGCGGCTTCCGCCTGACGCCGCAGCGGGAGCTCATCCTTGAAGCCCTACACGATGTGCAGGGCTGCATAACGGCGGAGGCGCTTTACGAGCGCGTCCACGGCATCGACCCAGGGATTGACCTTGCCACCATTTACCGCACACTCGAGCTCCTGGCAAACATCGACTTCGTCAAATGCATTGATACAGGGCATAAGGAGAAACTCTGGCAGTTCCTCGGCACGACCCAGCCTCAGCCCCACCTGCGCTGCGAGGCCTGTGGGCAGCTCATCGATTGTCGGCAGGAGGAGCTGGCTCCTCTGCGCGAGGCCCTGCGTCGCCGGTACGGGTTTGAGCCGAACCTCGGCCACCTGACGATCCCTGGAACCTGCTTGCAGTGCCAGAAGGCGGGCTGACGGCCCGGCGGTTTTGCCTTTCCGGCCGTTTTCTCGTCCGGCCCCAGCGTTTGCTCGGCAGAGTTGATGTGCCAACTCTTGCGCTAGTACAATACTTGCCACTCTCGGCTGGCTGGTGGACAAGCTAGAATGCTGGTGCTTTAGCGCAGGCCATCCGCGGCCGGTCCCAGGAAACGGGCAAGTGCGAGTCGTGCTGCTGAGCGATTGCTTTCTCCCCGCCATCGGCGGGATTGAGGTGCACGTCTACTCACTGGGCTGGCACCTCGCGGCCCTCGGCCATGACGTCTCTATCCTCACGCATGTGCCCGTGCGCCCCGGCACGGGCAGCGCGCCACCGCTTCGCCCCGGCCTCACCGTCCAGTACTTGCCGGGGTTTGTGCCACGCGTGCTCGGTGGCGATCCGGCGATCGACCCGCGAACCTTCCGGGCACTGGCGAGGGCTCTGGAAAGCGGCAGGTTCGAGGTTGTCCACGGGCACTCTTCGGCCTCTCTCCTTGTGCTCCTCGGGCTGCGAGCAGCGCGCCGACTGGGCATTCCAACTGTGCTCACCGAACACTCCATGACGCTCCGGCGGAGCCGCCCGGGCCTCGTGAACCGTGCCCTCCTCGCCGCCCAGCGAGCCTGCGTGCGTGCCTGGGCGCAGCAGATCATCGTGCTCAACAGGGAGGCGGCCGCCGAGCTCAGCGGCCTGGGTGTGCCGATCGCCATCATCCCCGGCGGCGTCGATTGCCAGCGCTTCCGCCCTGACGGCGACCTGAGGCAGCAAACCCGGCACTCGCTCGGGTACAACGATGAGGATATCGTGGTCGGCTACCTGGGCAGGCTTGTGCCCTCGAAGGGCGCCCCCAGCCTGCTGCGCTGCCTTCAGCTCATCTGCCAGGAGGAACGGCGGGTGCGCGGGCTCTTCGTCGGCGGCGGCCCCTTGCTTGCATCGTTGCGGCAGCAGGTGGCAGCGCGGGGCCTGAGCGCGCGCCTGCAGTTTGTCGGCCCCTGCCCCTGGCCAGAAACGCCGCGGTACCTGAATGCGATGGATATCTTCGCTTTCCCCAGCTACACGGAAGCATGCGGGCTGGCGCTGCTTGAGGCAATGGCCTGCGGCCTGCCCATGGTCGCCCGCTCGACCGCCGGGGCCAGGCAGGCCCTTGGCGCAGAGGAGTGTGGCCGCCTTGTCGACAGCGACGAGGAGCTTCGGGCGGCACTGCTGCAGCTCTGTCGCGATGAGGCGCTTCGGCACGCGTTCGGCCGTGCAGCGAGGCGGCGGGCCGAGGGGCTTTTCCGATGGGAGCTCGTGGCCGAGATGACAAGCGCCCTGTATCAAGAACTGGCGGGCCGTACCGCGCTCGCCCTGCCTCAACCTGGCGCTGAGGCAGCTTGCGGCCCCGATCAGGATGCCACTTGAGCACATGGGGAATTCTCAGGGATTGCAGCCCCGGGCGCATTGTGGTGGCCTCCCCCGGGCACGGCCAGACCCTAGGGTGAAGTGAACGCTCAACTTGCCTTTCGCCGCCGGGTGCGCCGCTTCGTGCAGCGCTGGCTGCAGCCGCGAACCTTTGCCCTCGCTTTGGGCTTGCTGTTCTTGCTTGCGCTGGCCCTTGGCGCCTATCTGGGCCGCCTGTCCTCTCTACCAGCTCCGTTCGTCGACGAGCTGGAAGGCTCAGATAGCATCCAGCGGCTGCTTGTCGTTGCCCCTCACTGCGACGATGAGGCCATCGCTGCCGGCGCGCTCATCCGGAGGGTGCGCCAACAGGGCGGAAAGGTGAGGGTGGTCATCGTCACGAACGGGGACGGTTCCCTCACGGGCACAATCGTCCAGCGCCGGAAGCCCCTGCCCCGCGCGCACGACTATATCCTGGCAGGCATGCTGAGGCAGCAGGAGAGCCTGGCCGCAATGGCTGTGCTCGGCGTGTTGCCAGAGGACGTGCTGTTCCTCTCCTATCCCGATCGGGGCATTGCCGCTCTCTGGGAGCACTACTGGGAAGATGCGACCCCATATCGCTCCCCGCTCACCCGCTTGACGCGCAGCATTTACCCGCTCACGTTCAACAAGGATGCCGTTTACTCAGGCCACTCGCTGCTTGCGGACCTGCGCACCATCCTGCGAGACTTTCAGCCCGATACCGTGGTGGCACCGCACCCTGAGGACTCTCACCCCGATCACTGGGCCACAGGTGCTTTCGTGGCCCTCGCTCTGGCCACGGAGCGGCTGCAGCCCGCCCCTCGGCTCCTGCTTTACCTCGTGCACAGGGGGGATTTCCCGCTGCCGCGGGGGTATCTGCCAGGAGGGCCGCTTCTGCCACCGCTGCGGCTGGTAAGCGAGGCTTACTACTGGCAGAAAATCACCTTCCCCGACGAGCTGGTCGCAGCTAAGGCCGCCGCCATCGACAAGTATCGCAGCCAGATGCCACTGCTTGGCCGCTTCCTGCGTTCATTTGTGCGGCAGAACGAGCTGTTCTGCGAGCTCAGGCAGAGACCTGTGCCTCCACTTGCACCCGACCAGCCGCTGACGCCCGATGCATCCCAGTGGCGCTCAGCTGGTGACGAGCCAATCCGCCCGCTCGTCGAGGATTCGGCCCGTGACACTGTCCCTCAGGAGGTCCAGAAAGGTGGGGATATCGTTGCCCTGTACGCAGCACGCACCGCGGATGAGCTGTGGATCGCAGCTGAGCTGCGCGGGCGCGCAAGCTCCGTCCTCACGTACTACTGCCTCGCGCGCGCCGCAAATGGCGCCGAAGTGGCCAGGGCGCGCACGTTGTACCCGCCGAGGCTCGGCAGGCGCCCGCGCACCGTGGCCGAGGGGAACTTCCTTCTCGTGCGCTTCTCCCTGAGAGAACTCGGGAACCCCCACACTGCTGTCCTCACCTTTGAGGTCCGCTACCCCACTGGCCAGGCTATCGACCGCATCGGCTGGGCCATACTACCATTGGCCACAGGAGCCTCGCCATGATTGCCCCGGGGGAAAGGCTGTCGCGCTGGTCCGTGCGCCAGTACCGGCCAGCCGACGCGGCCTCGGTGCGGCACGTTTACGCAGAGACGGCCTTCTTCGGGGAGCCAGTTGAGGCCTTCTTTGAGGATCGAGAGCTTTTTGCCGACCTTGGGGTCGCACCCTACCTGCTTGCCTTCCCGGAACACATATTTGTGGCGCAGGCAGGCGCGCAGGTGGTGGGCTACGTGTTGGGCAGCCCTTCCGGCGAGGCATCTGTGCATCGCGCCCGGTTGCGGCTCCTACCTGCAGTGCTCCTGCGGGCGGTGCTGCTGCGCTACCGGATTGGCCGCAGGAGCCTGCGCTACTTCGCGGCAAACCTCCTTGCGTTTTTGCACGGCGAGCTCCTTGAGGTGCGCGATCCGCGCTTCCCCGCCAACCTGCACAGCAACGTTCTTGGGCCCTACCGCGGGCAGGGCATCGGCCGCGCGCTCATCTGCCGCTACCTCGAGCACCTGCAGGAAGCCGGCGTTCCCGGGGTGCACCTTGTGACCACAGAGCTAAACGAGGCGGCCCTGCATTTGTACGAGAGCCTGGGCTTCGAGCTCCTCGCACAAAGGCAGACAAACGTCTGGCGCCCATACCTCGGCCGATCCGTGCTGCTCTTGGCCTACGGGCGCAAGCTCCGCTAGGCAAACGGCTGCTTATCACCTGACGGCTGGCGCGGGCGGAAGCAGCGCCGAGACCGGCACGACCTCCTGCACGCCATCTGGCCGCCGCCAGCGCAGGTGCACGCCGGTGTAGCCCGTCTCATCCCAGAAGCGCACCTCCACGGACGCTGGCCCACTCAGGGCAACGGCAGCGCTTGTTGGCGTGTCCGGCGCAGCAGTGGCAAGGACTTTCTGCCCGCCAAGCCAAAGCTCAGCGTGATCGCGCGCCTGCAGGCTGAAGACGTACTCCCCCGGAGCCGGCGGCAGCAGCCAGCCATGCCAGCGGATGCGGTATGGGCGCGGCAGCGGGATGATGTGGAAGTAGTAGTCGATGTAGGGCTCCACCCGGCTCAGGGCCGGCGCCCCCCAATCCTCCCCAGCCCCCGGGAGGTAGTCGGCCTGCAGCCCGCCGGCTTCCACAGGGGCGCGGTACAGGCACTCCTTCGGCACCGGCTGCCACTCCGCCTGGCCAGGCGGCCGCCAGAGCAAAGAGAACTCGGCCCCTGGCGCAAGTTGGGCCAAGAGAGCATGCCTGCCCTCGGCGAGCTTAAGCACCGCCTCGGCTCGAGCAGGCAGTTCCAAGGCAGGCGCGCCATCCACAGCGAGTATGCTGCCCTCCCCGCCCGCAAGCCGCACGCCGTACTCACCCGTGCGCGGCACAAGCAGCACGCCCTGGCAGAGCAGCGTCTGCCCCCGGTGTTCAGGCCTCAAGAGCAGCTGCGGCAGGATCAGCGTCCTTTGCCCATCTTCAGTAGAGCTCAAGCAAAGGAGGCCCTGGGGACCCTGCAAGTCCTGTGCTGAGAGGAGGAACTCATAAAGCAGCGGCTGGCCACCCTGCGGGCTCGTGTAAAGGCGCCTTTGGGCACCTGGGTACCAGCGCTCGGCAAGGCGCGCAAGCTCGCCATTTGTGGGCGTGATGAAAAGCACCGTACCCTTCTCCCCGCCCTCAGGTAGCGGCAGCAAAGTGGGGGCGCTGAAAGGCTCCGGCTCCACAAACCAGGGGGCAAGGAGCCGCATTGTCGGGTGCCGGGAGAGCAAAGGGTCAATCTCCACGCGGTGACCGGGGCCCAGCCGA
>JAPWUW010000002.1 GCA_028275325.1 Anaerolineae bacterium
CCAGAGGAGGCTCCTGCGGGAGCTCCTTGAGCCGCTTTTTGAGCTGAAGGGTGAGCTCATTGCGCCTGCTATACCTGTTGGGAGCGTTGTTGCGCAGTCGTACATGGCGGGCAGGAGCCTTTTTGACTTTGCGCCCTCGCACAGGGTGACAGGAGCTTTCGTTGAGCTTGTGCGCCATGTTGTGGGGGTTCTTGAGGGGAAGGAGGGATTGGATGGACAAGGACGGGCGGGAGTTGGTGCGGGAGCTTCTGTGTGGGAGCGAGGTGAGGCGTGAGGAGAGGCGGGAGGGGAAGCCGAAGGCCTATGCGATAAGGGCGAGGGGGGAGACGATGGAGCGCTTTCGTCGTCTTGCGCGGGGTTACGAGCTGCCGCAGGAGGAGATGCTGCGGGTTTTGATGGATGTGTTTGAGCGGTGCGTGGGGAGCGGTGCGGTTGAGGTGCAGGTGCGCTCTGTTGTGACTGGGGTGACGACGCGGGCGAGCGTTAGCTACAGGGGTGTGCTTGCGCGCGGTAGGGGCGAGGGGAAGGAGGGCTAGTCTGAGGGGGTCCTCGGTTTTGTTTTGGTCTTGCTGCTTGTATTGCATGGCTGTTATACCCGGGTCAATACGTGGTGTATAACGGGCACGTTATACCCCACGTATTACATGGCCCTTCTGTGATGGCCGTTTTTGGGGGCTTTGTGCGGCAGCGCGACCGATTGCACCTGAGTGTGGGGAAATGGCCCCAGCGCGGGAGCTGGGGCCATTTCTGGGCCGGTCCTGTAGAGTGGTTTGAGTGCGGGGAGCATCAAAGCCGTGGGCATAGGAGAGATGCAGATGAATGGTGGGGCGCGCACGGGCATGCGTGAGGACGAGCGCAGGGAGATCCTGAGGCGGGGCCCTTCCGGGCGGGTGGACCAGGGGCTGATTCCCTTTGGTCCGTGGTACACCGAGGAGGAGATCGAGGCGGTTGTCTCGGTGATGCGGGAGGGCAACAAGTACTGGGTTGGCTTTGGGAGCGCCCCTTACGTGCCGCAGTTCGAGGAGGCCTTCGCGGCGTATGTGGGCAGCAAGTACGCTGTGGCCGTCAACTCCTGCGGCACGGGGCTGGACATCGTCATGAAGGCGCTGGACATGGAGCCGGGGGATGAGGTGATCACCACCCCCATCACCTACATCGCCACGACGCATGCCATACTTGCCGCCGGCGGCAGGCCTGTCTTTGCCGATGTGGGGGAGGGCACCTTCAACATTGACCCGGAGGACGTGGAGCGCAAGATGAGCCCGCGCACGCGGGCGATCCTGCCCGTGCACAACAACGGCCTTTCCGTGGACATGGATGCGCTGCTTGAGGTGGCAGAGAGGCACCCGCACCCCAAGTTTGGGCCCGTGCCCGTGTTTGGGGATGCAGCGCGCGCCTGCGGCGCCGGCTACAGGGGGACGAAGGTGGGCAAGCTGGGGGCGGCCAACATCTTCTCCTTCCAGACCTCCAAGAACATGACCACCCTTGGCGAAGGGGGCATGATCACGACAGACGAGGACTGGTTGGCCAGGCGGGCGCGGCGGCTGCGCAGCTTTGGCTGGGAAGCGGGGGAGCTCATCGAGCCCGGGTTCAACTACCGCATGACGGGCGTGCAGGCGGCAGTTGGGCTTGTGCAGCTGCGCCGGCTCGACGAGATGAACGCCAGGCGGCGGGAGCGGGCGCAGCTTCTCACCAGGCTGCTCAAGGAGGCGGCGCCAGAGATCATCACGCCCTTCGAGCCGGAGGGCTACTACCACATCTACTACGGCTATACCGTGATGGTGCCCAAGGAGTGGGCGGGGCAGAAGCGGGATCGCTTGCTGCAGCTGCTTGCCGCTGAGTACAAGGTGGGCACGGTGGTCATGAACCCGCCGGTGACAGTATACCCCATGTTGCAGAGGCTTGGCTACCGGCCTGAGGACACGCCGCGCGCCAAGGAGCATGGGGAGCGGCTCTTCTGCCTGCCCATGCACCCGCTCCTCACCGACCAGGACCTGGAGTACATCGCTGCCGCCGTCGGCGACGCCTGCTCCAGGCTAGAAAAGATTGACTAGGAGGCAAGATAATGGTCAAAACCATGCGCTGCCCCCAGTACTTCGTCGTTGGCGCAGGCGCCTGCGCTGAGGTGGGCAGGCACGGCAAGGAGCTTGGCGGATCGCGGGCGCTTGTCATAGGCGGTGCGCGGGCAATCGAGGCGGTGAAGGGCGTTTTGCTGCCCTCGCTTGAGGCTGCCGGCATTTCCTTCCACGTGGAAAGCGGCGAGCACGTGCGCAAGACGCTCTCCTCGGTGGATGCCCTGACGGCTGTGGGGCGGAAGGAGGGCGCGGACCTGCTAATTGGCTGCGGCGGCGGGGCGGTGATGGATTGCGGCAAGGCCGTGGCGCACGAGCTCAAGGTTCCCTACATCGCCGTGCCCACTGCCGCCTCGGTGAACGCCGCGGGCACAAACAGCGCAACTATCGAGGGAGATAGCGTCCCCAGGCGCTACTGGTACCAGGCCGTGGACGTGATCGTGGCCGATACGGCCATCATCGCTGCCGCCGGGGCGCGCTTTCTGGCCTCGGGCATGGGGGACGCCCTGCCCTCCGGGTATGGGGCGCAGCTTGCCCTCTGGCGCGGCCGCTCGGAGGCCACGGCCACAAGAGTTGCCCTGGCGCAGCTTTGCACCAGGACCATCCTGGAGGAGGGCGCGAGGGCCTACCGCGCCTGCAAGCGCGGCGTGCCCGTGCCGGAGCTGGACCGGGTGGTGGAGGCGATAATCCTCTGCTCCGGCCTGGCAGGGTTTGGCATGCCCGGGGATCATGTCCTGCACCCGGCGGGGATGCCCCAGTGCCGCCGGCGCGCCATTCACGGCGAGTGGGTGGCCTTCGGCTTCCTGGTGCGCCTTGTGCTGGGAGGGGAGTTCAACTCGGAGCTGCCGGGGTTAGTCCGTTTCCTGCGCTCGGTGGAACTGCCGACAAGGCTTGCCGATTTCGGCCTGGAAGGCATCACCAAGGAGGACCTGCTTGAGGAGTGCCAGCGCATCGTCGGCCCGAGCGGCAAGGCCGAGTACGACCTGGGCAGGCCCGTCACGGCCGAGGAGATATGCGAGGCCATGCTGGAGGTGGATTGCCTGAGCCGAGCGCTGCCTCAGGACCTGGATGAGGAGCAAGCATCATGCAGCTAGACAAGGTGCCGGGGGAGTTTCGCGTTATCCGCTGGGGAGTGAGGAGCTTTCGCGGGGATTACCGGGGTGTGGCGCTGGGGGATCCGCAGGGCGCCCGCCTGCAGGAGCTCAGGAAGGAGTTTGCGCTCGACGATGTGATCCGCGGGGCAGGCTCTGAGTTTGCGGCGCTGCTTGCGCTCAAGCGGTGGGTGAGGAGCCGCTGGAACCACGGCTACGACCACTACAAGTTCCAGGTCGATGACGGCCTGGATATGCTGCGGGCGGCGCAGAAGGGAGCTAATTTCGCCTGTGGGTACTATGCGCGCACCTTTGTGGACTGCGCCTGCGCCTTGGGCTTCCCGGCGCGCATGGTCAGCATCAGCGTGGAGCACTGCGAGTTCCCGCGCGACTACAACTACGGCAACGTGGGCCACGCTGTGGCTGAGGTCTGGTGCAACGATCACGAGAAGTGGGTGCTGATGGACCCGGACCTCAACGTCTACTACAGCCGCGGTGGCGTGCCGCTCTCAGCCCTGGAGATTCGCGAGGCGTGGCTTTCGGGCTGCGCGGATGAGGTGGAGGTCGTCGCGGACGAGCCGGGCTTCGTCATTCCGGGTGAGGACCAGGCCGAGGTCCTGCGCGGTGACCCTCTCTACGCCCATTTCACGGCGCAGACGCTTGTGCACCTTTTTGAGCGCTTCAACCGGCACCGCAACCTGGACTACTACGTGCGCATCAATGTCGGCGGCTGGGATTGGGTGGACGAGCGGGTGCTGCCGACTTTCGTGCACCACTTCGCGCCGCGCGCTGCCAGGCCGACGGGCAACGCCGACGAGCTTTACCCGAGCCTGAACATGGTGCGCCTGCAGCTTGAGCCGAGGTGGGATGAAGAGGGGGCAGAGCTCCTCGTGCGCTTCGAGCACTGCATGCCCTGGTTTTGCCACTTTGAGCTGAGCGTTGATGGTGGGCCCTGGCAGAGGTGCGGCGAGAGCTACACCTGGCGCATGCACGAGGGCGTGAACCGGCTGGCAGTGCGGCCGGTGAACGTCTGCGGCCGAGTTGGCATCACAAGCGAGCTTGCGGTGGCTTACGCGAGCCCGCAGGTCAGGTGGTGAGGGCATGGCAAGTGGCGAAGGGGGCAAGCTTCTGTACCTTGTCGTGAGCATGGATTGCGAGCGGGTGCGCTCGGAATCCTACTACGGGGATGGGACGGATTCCTGGCAGACGAGCGAGCGGGCGATCTTGGGGCTGGCGGAAATCCTGCAGGCTGAGGGGCTCAAGGGCACATTTCTTCCGACGCCGGCTACGGCGGCAAAGCATGCCCAGCTCTTCCAGGAGCTGCACCGGGCGGGCTTTGAGGTGGGCATGCAGTTCCACTGCGACTCCTTTCGCGATGGGGAGTACCGGCAGCCGCTTGGTGCCTACAGCCGCAGGGAGCAGGAGGAGATCCTGCGGCTTGCCAAGGAGGACTGGGAGCAAGCGCTGGGGATGGAGCTTGTGGCCTACCGCTCCGGCTACCTCTCGGCAAGCGACGACACCTTCCCAATTCTCGCGGAGCTAGGCATCAAGCAGACCTCCTGCAGCAAGCCGGGGCGGCACGTCCCCTCTCGCTCGGCCTGCTGGCTGGGGGCGACGCCCTACGCGCACCGCGCAAGCGCCAGATGCCGCCTGGAGCCGGGAGAGCTCGACCTTGTGGAGGTGCCCGTGAGCTCGCACCCAGCGGAGCGTTTCTCCCTGCGCGAGAGCTTTGACCCGATGGACGCCAGGCCCGATCACGCGCACCCCTTTCCTGCGTATGCCGGCCTTGTGGATGCGGTGCTGTGGGAGCTTGCGCTGCTGCAGCCGCCGGTGAAGAGCTTCGTGGTCCTTACCCACAACACGATAGACTACACGGATCGGCAAGAGAGGCGAACGCGGACGCTCCTGCGGCTTTTGCGCTACATCAAGGCCAGGGAGGAGGATGGCTGGCAGGTCGTGCCGGCGACGCTTGCCCTTGTGCGCGAGGCGCTCCTGCGCGCTGAGAGGGAGCGCGACCAGGCCCCGGCCAGGTAGAGGAGCCGTGCTCCGAACGCAGGACTACGTAGCCATTGCCGCCGAATACTTCCAGGCGCTGCAGCGGCAGGCCGAAGGCCTGCTCGGCCTCGTGTTGCGCGGCCCGAGGGAGGACATTGTCCCCGGCACAAGCGACATCGACATGCGCCTTCTGTGCGGGGAGGGGGTCGATTGGGTTGCCCTGGACCAGGCGGTGGCCCTCGTTCACCGGCAGTTTCTTTCCCGTGGGCCGCAGTATCGCCGTCTCCTCGAGCACCCCCCTGGTGCCTGCCATCTCCTGGGGGAGTGCCTGGACGCGCGACTTTATCTGCCGGAGATGCGCTGCTGGGATTTGGTCTGCGGCGACGAGGCCTCCTGGCGGGCACTCTGCGAGCACCTCGAACGGCTGCCCTGGTCGGCGCGCGATGAAGCGCACTGGCTCGGGGTTTTGCGCGCTGCCATTGCCCACCTCGAGGAGGAGCAGGAACTCAGCGGCTTGCCCCGCCACAGGAGCCCCGCTGCCCTGCTGTTGCACTGGTTCCTGCCCGCCCTGCAGGCAGCGCTCAGCCTCTCCAGGGCGAAACCCATCCGCGGGAGGAGGGAGGCCCTTTATCTTGCCCTGGAGGAGCTGCCGCCCAGCTGGGCCCTGGAGGAGGCGAAGGTCGCCTGCGAGGACCCGACCAGGCTGGATGGGCCAGCCGACGAAGCAGAACTCAGGGCTCTGAAGCAGGATTGCTTGCGGGTGCTGCACTCGCTTTGGCCGGAAGGCGGGCGCGCAACTCGCTGTGCCGAGAGCGGGGAGGCGCAGGAGCTTCTTGCCCTCTACCAGGCGGTGCGCTTCTTCCGGGTGCGCCGCAGCCACTACGCTGTTTTTCTTTCCCAGCCGCAGGATGAGGAGAGCGATTACCTCATCCGCAACGAGCTCAGCACCCTCAAGGATCTCTTCCTGGCCAGGCCACTCTCGGCCTACGCCGCCTGGCGCTGGGGCAGCCTCAGCGAGCAGCCCGGATCGGTGCTGCGGCGGCTCGGGCAAGAAGGCTTCCCCGCAGCGCAACTTGAGGCTGCCCGCCGCTTGCTCGAGCTTGCCTGCGACGATATGGGCGCCGAGCAGGCGCGCGCTGCCCTTGCGGAGGCCGCACAGCTGTGGGAGCCGTTCCGCGAGCTTCTTGAGGACCTTTTCTCGTTTTGCTGGGGGGCAGGCCGTGGCTGAGCGCAGCAAAGAGTTTGGAGGCTCCGTGCATCCGCTTGAGTTCGTGGACGTCAACTGCGCCATTGGGCCCTACTACAATCCGCCGCCGGAGTACGACCCTTCGGCGCAGGCGCTGCTTGCGCGCATGGATGAGCTGGGCATAGCCGAGGCCTGCCCTGTGGCCCTCATGGGGCGAGATTACAGCCCGTGGGAGGGAAATCTCTGGCTGCAAAAGAACCTGCCGGCAAGCCCCAGGCTGCACCCGGTGTGGGCGGTGGCGCCGCACTACAGCGGCGAGTTCCCTGCGCCTGCAGAGCTCCTTGAGCGCATGGCCGCAGCCGGCGTGCGCATGGTGCGGCTCTTCCTCTCCGGCGTTCTCAGCTTTCTGGACAGGCTGGACTTGCCCGTGCTGCGCGAGCTCTTCGACGCCCTGGCGGCACATCGCGTGCCGCTTCTCCTGGACTGTTACGACCCCCTGCTCCTGCACGCCCAGGAGCTTGAGCCGCTCCTTTCGAGCTGGCCGCAGATGCCGGTCATCTTGCTTTTGCCCAAGGTGGTGCAAAACGAGCGCTGGTTTCACTACCTCTGGGAGCGCTACGACAACCTCTACCTTGAGCTCTCCGGCTACCAGGTACTTGGAGGGATAGAGAACATCTGCCGCCGCTTCGGCCCGGAAAGGCTCCTTTACGGCTCCCGGTACCCCTACTTCACGCCTCTGCAGTCCATGCTGCAGCTCATATACAGCGATATCGACGAGGCATCCAAGAAGGCCGTCGCTGGCGGGACGGCCAGGAAGCTCTTGCGGGAGGTGAGGCTTTGAGCGCGTTGCGGGCCAGGGCCCTTGCGGGGGAGAAACTCTCGGACGTCCTGATCATCGACTTTCATGTCCACCTGCCCGGCCCCTGGGCGGGGATGGCCATCCCGGTTCAAACCGGAGAGCACATGCTGGCTATAGCGGAGCGCGTGGGGGTCTTGCGGCTTGTCGTCTTCGGTGCCATACACCCCGACCTGCGCGCGACGAACGATGCTGTCGCGGCGTTCATGCGCCGCTACCCGGAGCGGGTGGTGGGCTTTGCCACCCTCAACCCTTACCAGTTCGACATGGTCGCGGAAGCGCGCCGCTGCTTTGATGAGCTCGGCCTGAAAGGGGTCAAGCTGCACTCCATGCATGAAGGCCCACATTCGCCGCGGCCGATGAGCTCCTACAGAAAGGAATGGGAGCGGCTTTTTGCCTTTCTTGCCGAGCGCAAGGGCCCTGTCATCTACCACGGCGTCGTGTCGGAGGAGATGGTTAGGGCGTTTCCGGAGGTGCCATTTGTCATGGCCCACGGCGTGGGAGAGGTTCAGGCGATGGAACGCCTGCAGGACTGCCCAAACTTCCACGTGGACACGGCTTCGACCCAGAACCCGGCCTGGGCCATAAGGCGTGCGGTGTCCATCCTGGGGCCAAAGCGCGTGCTGTGGGGCACCGACGCGCCCCTCGATGATTTCGCCCAGCGCCTGGGAGTCGTCCTCGATAGCGGCCTCGAGGAAGAGGCTATCCGCCACGTGCTCGGCCTGAACGCAGCGCGGCTGCTGCAAATCGGAGGCGCAAGCTGACCAGACGGCCGCAAGCTCTGTGCATCGCCTCGCGCGCCCAGGCCAGGAGGCTTTTCCCGAAAAAGCGCCAGGGTGGGCGGCGCCCCCTTTTCCCGCAGCCAGGTTGCCCTCGTGCCCAGGGCACCAGCAGCTTGCACCGACACCGGCGGGCCATCGCTTCACCGGCAGGCTCAGCCTGCAGAGCCTGGCAGTGTCGCCGTCGGTTCCCCTGGCGGCGGGCATGAGCGGTGGAGTTCTATCTGAAAGCGCGCAGCCTGCGCCACTCGTCGAACGTGGCCAGGGCGTTCTCCCAGGGCCAGTGAGCGCGGATGGAGCGGGCGGCGCTCAGGATGAGGCCGCGCTTGCTGAAGGCATCGCGCACTGCCTGGCGGGCGACCTCCGGGCGTGCCCTCCCCCAGGTGCATGGGCCCGGAGACGCCCCTCTCGTGCAGGTAAGGGAAGAGGAATCCCTCAAGTTGGCGCGAGCTCCACAAATCGGTGGTCTCGTGGAGACCGCCAATATGTCCAAACGCTGCTGGCCTGGCTCTGTAGCTGTGTCGGCCAGTTCGTAGGTCAATGGCCTCCCTCCTTTGCCCCGCTGGCGCGCATCAGCTCATGCTTTGGTGAACTCCTCCCAGTCCAAGCCTAGCTGCCTGATAGCGGCTCTTAGCGTTCCCAGCTTCAGGTCTTTCGCTCCCCAGTCGGGGATAACCGTGCCTTGCCTGATGGCTGGGTTTATCCACTTGCGGTGGGAACTGGACGAACGCATTGGCAGCTCCTCGCAGCCCAGCGCTCTCAACTTGCGCGCTACCTCACGGTACTTCAAGCCACGGCCACCACTGCTTCGGCAAGGAACCTCTCCTGATTGGAGAGAGGTTGCAGTACCGCTGGCAGCGGACGCCCCTGGTCTTCGTAGAGCTCGATCACAGCCGTCAGGGCATCACCAACATTAGCGATTGCTTCCTGAATGGTGTCTCCCTCTGTGACAAGCTCGGGGATCAGGGGACAGGTGACAGTGTATCCTCCCTCCGGTTGCTCCTCGAACAGCAATGGCAGTTTGTATACCGTGCTCATCCACCCTCCCGCAACAGCCGAAATAAATGCTACCCGGCTGGAGCCGAAGTGGCAAGCCATGCGCATGAACTGTAGCGGTTTATTCGAACTTGCGCAGCTTACGCCACTCGTCGAACATGGCCAGGGCGTTCTCCCAGGGCCAGTGGGCGCGGATGGAGGGGACGGCGCTGAGGATGAGGCCGCGCTTGCCGAAGGTGGCGAAAGCATCGCGCACGGCCTGGCGGGCGACCTCCGCAAGCCGCTTGATCTCCGGCGCGATCAATTGCCAGCGATCCAGCACCAGATGTTTGCTCATGCCGTCAATGGCCGAAATCTCGATACCGTTGTAGCCGGCCATAGCTATGTAGCGAAAAGCAGTGGCCATATCGTAGCCACCGAAGAGGACTGAATTTGCTCCTAGTTTCACGGTTAGACTCCCTCGGAAATAGCTCCCCACTTTCAGCTCGCAAGGGCGGACCAAAGGCCCATGGGCAACTGCCTTGAAAGCAGCCCTCCTTCCCTCCGGTCAGCCGCGGCTCATGGACAACTCCCTTGACTTTCTCCGATCAGCAGCAATTCTGATTCTTACAACTGGGGTCCGAGCACAGACACCACTTGCCCCGCCCGCTGCTGCAGCTCGAAGTCCCAGGTCGCCAGTGGCAGGCCCAGCGCCTGCGCCAACGCCACGTAACAGGCCTCTGCCCCACGAAGGCGTAGATTGGCAGCCAGCCTCGATGCCCTGATTGCCAAGCCACGATCAATGGCGACTAGCCGGAGAGTAGAGAGGCGCGCCATGTTCCGGTAGACAGCTTGAGCCAGGTCAGGTCGGCCGGTGCGCCTCCCGATGGCCCCTGCCGTTTCCGCGAGCAACAGGGTCGGGGCGAGCAGCAAATCCCCCCTTTGCTCCAGCGAAAGGAACCAGGCGTCCGTTATTGCATGGTGGGCATCGCCTGTGAGGTAGAAGCTCACCCAAACGCTGGCGTCTATTACAATCATAACTCGCCCCGCTGCTCGCGCACAGCCTCAACCGCAGACACACCCTCCGGCCAGGCAGCGCTGATCTCTTCCCTCAGCCGCCGCAGGTCGTGCCAGATTTCTTTATCTCGATCCTTGCTGCGCTTCTGCCGTACCGGTACTATCCGCGCCACCACCTTGCCGCGGTAGGTGATCGCCACTTCCTGCTTTTGCTCTCGCACGAGCCGCAAGATCTCACTGGTGCGCTCTTTCAGCTCCCGTATCCCCACCGATTCCATGCTCGCACCTCCGCCGATCTGTGCCCACATTTGTGGGTACAATGTACCATCCTACCGGAGATGCGGCAAGCACCCCGCGCAAGACATGATCGGGGCACGAGCAGAGAGTCTGCCGTCAGCGCACGTACACCACCCGCTCCTTTTCCAGCGACTCAATGGCCGCCGCCAGCACTTTCTGGGCGGCCAGCCCGTCGGCGCCAGAGCCGTCTATCTTATCCGGCGGCACGCCTCGCGACACTTCATCGAGGAAGGTATGCAAACGGTTGACGAACGTATCCTCTGTGTATGCGGGTGCAGCGCCTGGGGGTGCGAGTCACGTTTTTGGCACGAGAAGTGAAGCCCTCCTGGTGGCAACAAGAGGCTGAAAGGCCGGAAACAGGAGGGCTCGATGGCGGATAAGGATAGCGGATGAGTGCTGGCAATGGCACGGATTCTAGCCACATGCCACACCTGAGCAAGCCGCAGGTGAAGGTGCTGGCCATGTACAGTTTGCTTTCTCTGGGGCATCCATGTGGCCCAAAGCGCAAAAGCGCATCGGCGGCCGTTTTCGCAGCTCAGAAGGCATTCCCACCTGGCCCTAACAAGGGCCAGGCCGCCGGCCGGGTGAGTGGGGGAGATGAGCGCCTCGGGCCAGGGACCTACGGCCAACTTGCGCTGGCACCAAGAGGGGTGGGCGGGTGGTGCTGTTCCTGCAGCGACACACCTGCAGCCAAGGTGCACTTGCAGTGAGAGAAGTTGCACGAGCAGGAGGCCGCCAGTGAGCAGGAGCCACTTGTACAGAAACAGCCCGCTTCTCAGGTCATTTCCTGGTCGGCGGCTGCGCTTTGCTCTTGGAGCTTGTGCTGCTGCCAACGCACACTGGCCGCCAGTGTGGCTGCTCGGGGGGTTGTGCTTCCTCTTCGCCCCTGTCGCGGCCAAAGCATGTTGGCCGCCTGCGTTGCATCCGAGAGGCTTCCCTGCTCAATCCCAAGAAGCGGGGCCAAACCGCAGGGCAAGAGGGAGGGGCAGACAAGCGCCTCGGGAGGCGCACCTGCGGCCAAAGCGCGCTGGCAGCGGCGAAGGTCGCCGCTGCACAGATGCGCGAGGTGCCAAAGGGCGCTGGTACATCCGGCCTCTGAGGGCCCGACGCGCCCGCGCGAGCAGGTTTGCGCGCCGCAGGCCAGCTGGTGCAGGCTGGCAGGAGGCACCTGTGCCCTTGCAGGAGGAAGCGATGGAGGGGCTGCCCGTGCCTTGCAGCGGTCAATGCTTCATCTCTGGCGAGGAGGAGAGGCTGGACAGGGCGCTGCCGCCGGTTCTTGTGGCCCTTTCAGCTCTCGTACTCGCTCTCTGGCTCTACCTTTGTTACGACACGGGCAACTCCCGGCTTGCCATAGGCCTTGTGGCGGGGAGCTTCTTCCTTGGCCTCGCCTGGTCGCAGCGGGCGCGGCCGAGGCTTGCTGCCGCAATTCTTGTGGCATGCGGCGTCGCTTGTGCCATCGCGCTGCCGCGCTATGCGGCAACTTCCTTGGCAGCCCCAGCCTGCTTTGCGATCGTGCTCGCTGGCTGCCTCTTCGGGCCCGCCGCAGCGGCTGCCGCGGCCATCGCGGTGGTCGGGGGCGCCGCCGTCCTCCCCGGCGCCGCTGTCAGCGCCCAGGAGTCCTTTGCCACCCTGGCGATCGGTGCGCTCCTGTGTGCTGGCCTCTTGCCATGGCAGGAGATGCTTTCCCTTGCCAATAGGCAAGCAGCTGAGGCGGCGAGACTCGTGCAGAGGCTGCGCGAGGAACAGGGCAAGCTCAGGGGCACGCTCAAGGCTCTGGATACAGCCTACGCGCTCCTTGAGAGCAGCAACCGGGCCCTTGCCCTGGCGCGCAGGGAGGCCGAAGACCTGCGCCAGCTCAAGCACCGCTTTGCCGCCAGCCTCAGCCACGAGCTGCGCACGCCGCTCAACATAATCCTGGGCTTCAGCGAGCTCATTTACCGCCGGCCGGGGCTGTACGGCTTCGACTGCTGGCCAGATGCCCTGAGGCGAGATCTGGCGCAGATCCAGCGCAACGCTGGCTACCTCTCCGGCCTTCTGGATGACGTGCTGGATCTCGCGCGGCTGGACGCAAGCGCTATGCCTGTGCGCCGCGAGCCGCACGACCTAGCAGAGGTCGTGCAGCAGGCCGTGGCCGACATTGCGGGGCTCGCTGAGGAAAAGCGGGTTGAGCTTTCTGTGGAGTGCGAGGACCGCCTGCCGCCCGTGTACTTGGATGAAGTGCGCATCCGCCAGGTGCTGTACAACCTGCTCTCCAATGCGCTGCGCGTTTCCGAGCCAGGCGGCAAGGTCACGGTCTCAATCCGCGGTGAGGGCGAGTGCGCACTGGTGTCGGTGCGCGACGAGGGGCCCGGGATCCCGGCAGAAGTGCGCGAGTGGATATTCGACGAGTACCGCCAGCTTGAACGAGGGGGCGCGAGCGAGGGCAAGGGCTTAGGGCTGGCAATCGCCAAGCACTTCGTGCTGCTGCACGGGGGCCGCATCTGGGTCGAGAGCGAGCCTGGCAAGGGGAGCACCTTCTTCTTCACTCTGCCCCTGCAGCGCATTTCTTTCTCCCGGCTGCAGGAGAAAAGCCCGCTGCCCCCACCCACCGCACGGCTCAAGCCCACGCTCGCTGTCCTTGGTGGCTCAGAGGAAAGTGCCTCCTACTTCCGCCGCCGCCTGGAGGAGTTTGCACTCGCCACCGTGGCCGACCTCCCCGAGCTCTTGAGCCGGTGGGAGGAGCTGCGCCCGGCTGCGGTTCTCTGCCTGCACGACCAAGGCAGCCAGAAGCTCGAGGCCTGCGCCTCGTCGGCCGTGCGCGCTTTCCCCAAAGCGGTGCCGGTTATCTGCTGTGCTGCACCTCGCCCATGGGGCGACCTGGTCCACAGAGGTTTCGGTGGCCTCCTGCGCAAGCCCGTTTCGGAAACGCAGCTGCGACAGGCGCTGGAAGGCATCGGCGCCTGGCGGGAGGGAATGCGCGTGCTCATCGCCGACGATGACCGTGGCTTCGTGCAGCTTCTTTCTCGCATGCTGCAGGCCTCAGGCCCGCAGCCTGAGGTGCTCGCCGCTTACAACGGCGCTGATGCCCTGAGGGCAGCAAAACGGGAAAGGCCGGATGTGATCCTCCTTGACCTCGTTATGCCACGGCTGGGCGGCCTGGAGGTGCTGCAGGCTCTCCAGCAAGATGAGGAGCTCCGGAGCGTACCTGTCATTGCCATCACTGCCGCGCAGCCAGCCGACGAAGGGGATGGGCTGCGGAAGCTCACCGTCACTGCCCCGGGGCCGTGGCCCGAGCACTACGTAATGGGCCTGGTCCGCGCAGCTCTCAGCTCTGCGCCAGCGCAGGCCGCGAGCGCAGGCACCGGTTGAGGGCAGCGAGCAGCTCGGCGCGGCCCACCGGCTTGGGTAGGTACACGTCCGCGCCCAGCGCGTAGGCAAGCTGAGGATCTTCCACGACCGAGCAAACAATGAGCGGGATCGAGCTCGTTGCCTCGTCGGACTTGAGCGCCCTCACGATGCTCCAGCCATCGACCCCTGGCATGATGATGTCCAGGAGGATGGCATCCGGCCGGCGGCGCCTGGCGCTCTCGTGCACAAGAAGAGGGCTTGCCAGGGGAACTACCTGCCACCTGCTGCCAGATAGCAGCCGCCGATAGAGCTCGATAGCCCCGGGGTTATCCTCCACCGCAAGGAGCGTAAGCGGCTCTCCCACCCGCAAGAGCAGGCCGATGTACACGCTGCCGTCGTCCGTTCGCGCAAGCGAAAAGGTGATGCCCTGGGCCAGAGCCAGTGCCCGGGCCTTCTCGAATAGAGAGGCGCGGTACTTTTCCGGTTGCGGCTGGAAAGATATCGAAAGCTCAAGGAGATCCTGCGCCGGCCCTAAGCGGAGCCACACCTTCTCACCCGGGCTGCTCTGGACGGCGGCGCTCAAGATGGCTGTGACGATCTCCTTGAAGATTCCCCGATCGGCAAGCACACTGGGCTCCTCTCTCGTGCTCTCAAGCTCGATTTGCGCCCCGGTTCTTTGCAAGAGCGGCTGCAGGAGCTCGACGACCTCCGCGAGCGCGGGTTGCAACGGGAAGAAGCTTGCCTGGCCGGCCAGAGCGGTGAGCTCGTCGCTTGGCGGTTGCGGGGCAATAGAGGCATGCGCCTCGCGCCCAGCCGCAACCCAGGAAGAGAGCACCTGCAGAAGCCTTTCCTCCGCCTCGGCGAGGTCGCGATACACCTGCCTTCGGCTCAGGGAAAGGTCTTTCATCACCTCCGCGAGGGGCAGGTTCTCCACGTACCGCAAGGAGAGAATATCGTAGCTGCGCGCCTGGAGCGAGCCGAAAGGGGCGCTGCGGGCCGGCCGCAGGACTTCGATCGCCTCAAACAGCATGGCTCTGGCTCGTTCCGCCCTCTCCTCCACGCGCGTCACGCGCTGGAACTGGGGGAAATGCCGCAGGAGCGGCGCACTGGCCAGGGCAACATTATCGTACAGAGCTTCGAGCGCCTCGTGTAGCTCCTCTCGTGAAGGCCGGCCCTGCTCGCCCAAGGCACCCTCCATGGCACAGGTGCGGCACAAACTCGGCACAAAAATGCCTGCTCCCCATGTTCCACAGACTTTATACTTGAGGCAAGAAGCGAAGAGGGTTTGCGCCCTTGAACCCAATTCTGGAGGTGTGCGATGGCTGCCAGGAGGATCTCGCGCAGGCAGATGCTGAGGGCTGCATTGTTGGGGGCCGGGGCAGGAGTGCTGGCCTCCTGTGCCGCAGCGACACCGCAAGTGGTGAAGGAAACCGTGGTCGTGGAAAAGGAGGTCACCGTCGCCGCACCAGTAGCAGAAGAGATAACGCTCAAGCTCATGAGCTGGGACAGCGGCATCGGTGACACGAAAAAGATCAACGAGGTCACTCTGCCCGCGTTCATGGCAAAGCACCCCAACATCAAGGTGGAATATGAGGCACCACCATGGAATGAGTACTGGACGAAGATTCAGACCATGGCTGCTTCCGGCCAGATGCCCGATGCCTACGGGCAAAGCGTCGCCTACGGCTGGGACCATGCCAACAAGAAGATCTCGCTCAACCTGCAGCCCTACATAGAGGTTGACCTCAACACCGACGACTACTTCATGGAGATGGAGCTCAGCTGCCACCGCTACCTCAGCATGCAGACTGGGGACCTTTACGCCTTCCCAGTGCGGTGGGTGGGCGAATGGCTCTTCTACAACGCGGACATATTCGATGCGGCCGGGATGAAATACCCCGATGACACGTGGACCTACGACGACATGCTGGCAGCAGCCAAGGCGCTGCACAAGGTGAGCGGGGACAAAGTCGAGGTCTGGGGCATGCTTGCGCCGGCCGGCCATATTGGCCTTGATGCCATGATCAAGGCCAATGGCGGGGAGGTCTTGAGCAAAGACTACAGGAAGTGCAAGCTGACGGAGCCCGCCGCGCTTGAATCCGTGCGCTGGGCAGTCGAGACTGTGACGACGCACAAAGTCGCCCCCACACCGGAGGTTCAGGCAGGCTTCATTGGCGGCATGTTCGCCTCTGGTGTGCTTGCCATGGCCCTTGATGGCAGCTACCAGGCGCACTTCTGGCGGGATGCCGAGTTCAACTGGGATGTTACGTACGTGCCCAAGGGCAAGGTGAGCCGCGTCATGTATGGGGGGCCAGATAGCATCTCCATCGCCCGGCAGAGCAAACACAAAGAGGCAGCTTGGGAGCTCATCAAGTACTGGGTGAGCGAAGAAAACCAGATGCGCATGGAGGACCTGATCATAGGTGGCGTTCCTTTCCTCAAGAAAGCCGCTTACTCGGATACGTTCCTCAACCGCGAGGGGAACCCGAAGGGGATCAAGACCATATTGGACATGGCTTCGGTCCTGCGAGGCGCTGACTTCGGCCCGCAGTGGATGGAGTGGCGCGTCACGATCATGAACCAGGAGCTCGACCAGGCCTACCTGGGGCTGCGCTCCGTGGAGGAATCGGTCCAGGCTGCGTGCGCCGCCATTGATGCCGTGCTGGCCACCATCGAGTGGCCCGTCTAGGCCTGCCGGTAGGGCCTTGTATTCTGGCAAGAGAGGGTGGCTTTGCCACCCTCTACCCCCTCTTCGTCAGCACACAAGGCTTGACGCGCACCCAGGAGAGCGAGTTTGGCTGAGGCGACCTTCACGCTGAGAGCTAGCAAGGGCGCAAGTGCCTCTCGAGCCAGGCGCAGCGCCTCCAAGCAGTTCCTGCAGGCCCTGCCGTTCCTTGCACCTACCATCTTCGGCTTCTTCGTGTTTGTCTCTGGGCCAGTTGTGGCCGCTCTTGCGTTTAGCTTCACCAAGTGGGATCTGCTCACCCCGCCGAAGTGGGTCGGGCTCGGCAACTACCAGCAGATGGCGAGCATGCCTCTTTTCTGGAAGACGCTTGGCAACACCTTTTATTACACCGTGCTCTACCTTGTGCCTGGAATCATCTTGCCGCTGCTGGCCGCTATCTTTCTCAATCAGAAGGCCAAAGCCATCAGCATCTACCGCAGCATTTTCTTCTTGCCTGTTATAACCTCTACCGTTGCAGTCGCCCTTGTATGGTTGTGGCTGTACAACCCTGAGCTTGGCATCATCAACTACCTTTTGAGCCTGGTGGGCATCAAGGGGCCGCGCTGGCTTGCCGACCCAAGGACAGCCATGCCCTCAATTGTCATCATGAGCGTCTGGAAGGGCCTCGGCTACACAATGGTCATTTACTTGGCCGGGCTCCAGGGCATCCCGCAAGAGCTCTACGAGGCGGCGGCAATAGACGGCGCAGGGCGCTTCCGCCGCCACATCCACGTGACGCTGCCGCTGCTCACGCCGACTATTTTTTTCGTGCTCGTCACCACTATCATGGGTTCGCTGCAGGTTTTCGAGCAGACCTACATGCTCACCCAGGGTGGCCCAGCCTATTCCACCACGACGCTTTCCTGGTACATCTACGTCCAGGCCTTTCAGTGGTTGCACATGGGCTTTGGCTGTGCCCTGGCCTACGTGCTCTTCTTCATCATACTGGTGCTCACGCTCATACAGTTCCGCATACAACGCATGTGGGTTTTCTATGGCTAGGGGGTACATATGCTGTCGTTGGCCACAGCACGGCGCCGCACAAGAGCCAAGCAGGGCCCGTTTTGGCTGGCGCTCCTCGGGGGCGTGTTTAAGCCGGTGGTGGTGCATGGCCTGCTCATACTGGCCAGCTTGATCATGGCCTTGCCCTTCATCTGGATGGTCCTGAGTTCTTTCAAGACTCAGCCTGAGATCTTTATATTCCCGCCGCGCCTCTTGCCGCGCGTCTGGCGCTGGCAGAACTACGTCGAGGTCACGCGCGCGATGCCGTTTGGCTGGTTCACTTTCAACAGCATAAAGATCGCCTTTCTCGTCGTGCTGGGCACTGTCCTCTCCGCATCGCTTGCAGCCTACGCCTTTGCGCGCATGCAGTTCCCTGGCCGCGAGACGATGTTCCTCATTTGGATTGGCTGCATGATGATACCTGGGCAGGTGACGCTCATACCGCAGTTTGTCCTCTTTCGCTCCTTTGGCTGGCTCGACACGCACCTGCCGCTCGTTGTGCCAAGCTTCTTCGGCAACGCCTTCGGCACGTTTCTGTTGCGGCAATTTTTCATGACCATCCCCATGGAGCTCGAGGACGCGGCTGTGGTGGATGGCGCAAGCAACTTCCGCATCTACTGGACCATCATGATGCCGCTTGCCATGCCCGCAATTGCCACGCTTGCGGTGTTCACGTTTATGGGCAGCTGGAACAATCTCCTCGGGCCAGTGATTTACCTCACCACCTATAAGAAGATGACGCTGCCCGTTGGCCTGGCCTTTTTCCGCGGCCAATATGGAACACAGTGGCCGCTCCTCATGGCCGGCGCGACGATAAGCGTGTTGCCCATCGTGGCCCTGTACGTGTTCGCCCAGCGCTATTTCGTCCAGGGCGTCGTCATGAGCGGCCTGAAGGGCTGAGCGGCCCACCACACCAAGGGGAGACGTAATGGCATTGCTGGCCGGTGCAGCCAAGGCGGACATCACCCCACAGCCGGGCGTCGACCTCACGGGCTACATTGCGCGCCTGAACCCCTCCATTGGGGTGCACGACAGGCTCTATTGCCGCGCGCTGGCCTTCTCAGACGGGCAAGCCACGCTCCTTCTGCTCAGCTGCGACCTTATCGGGTTCGGCATCGAGTATGCGCGGTGGGTCAAAGCTGAGCTGGAGCGCGCCACTGGGATCCCGCCTGCAAACATAATGCTCTGTGCCACCCACACGCACTCCGGCCCCGCGACAATCTTTCTGGAGGGCTGCGGCCAACTGGCGCTGGACTACCTGGCCGGTTTGCCCTCTCAGATTGTTGCGGCCTCCCGGGGCGCCCTCGCCGCCCTGCAGCCGGTGGACCTTCGCGTGGCCAAGACAAAGGTTCCGGGAGTGGCCGTCAACCGGCGAGAGCCAGCACGTGGCCCTACCGACGACGAGCTGACAGTCGTCCTCCTGCAGGGCCCCGATGGCACGCCGCAAGCTGCTGCGTTGCACTATAGCTGCCACGCCGTCGTGCTTGGCCCGGATAACCGCCTCATCTCGGCGGATTTTCCGGGCGCTGCCTGTGCGCACTGGGAACGCAAGATGCGCTCACTCTGCTTTTACCTGCAGGGGCCTTGCGGAGATATCAACCCGCACAGTCACCCCGGCTCCTTTGCCGACGTGGAGGAAACCGGTGGGAGGCTGGCGGAGGCAGCTCTTGAATGCGCAAGCAGCCAGGCAGCAATGGGGACCATCGATGCGCACTTGCTGCGCGCCCGGTTGCAAGCCATTCGCCTGCCCCTTGCCGCACCGCCACAGTTGCCGGATCTATTCGCCTTTCGCTCTGAGCACCTGGCTGGCGCCGGCGAAGTTGAGGCGCAGTTCCAGGAGGCCAGGCAAAGGGTGAACCAGGCCATGGTCGGCTGGTCAGAGCGCGTCATTGCCGCCTGCTGCTCCGGCTTGCTCTTGCGAGATGTCGAGGTCGACCTGCAGTGCTTTGAAATTGGCGATCTTCTCATCCTGGCCGTGCCTGGCGAGCTGTTCGTGGAGTACAGCCTGGAGGCAAAACGCCTGGCAGCCCAGGCCGGCAAACACGCACTTGTAGTGGCTTATGCTAACGGCGATATCGGCTACATCCCGATGCCACATAGCTACGGCGAGGGTGGCTACGAGGTCGAGTGGGCTTACCGCTATTACGGCTACCCGGCGCCAGTTGCTCCGGAGGCGGGCTTGCGGCTGCGCGAATGGCTGGTTTCCAACATCACCGGCTGACCGCACATTTTCCTGGCTTCACGATTGTGGCAGCTCCTTGAGCAGCAAAGGAGGCAACATATGGGCAAGCTCGCTATGACAGGCGGAACACCTGTGCGCGCCAAGCCCTGGCCAGCCTGGCCAGAGGTGGACGAGCGCGACGTTGCGGCCGTGGCAGAGGTGGTTCGCAGCGGGAAGTGGAGCCGGCTCGGTGGCACAAAATGCCGGCAGTTCGAGCAGGCATTTGCAAAATACCAGGGCGCCAAGTACGGCCTGGGGGTCTCCTCAGGAACGGCTGCACTGGAGATCGCGCTGCGTGCCATGAAGGTCGGGCCGGGAGATGAGGTGATCGTGCCCCCTTACACGTTCATGGCCACCGCCACCGCTGTCCTCCAAGTGGGGGCCCTGCCCATTTTTGTCGACATCGACCCCGAGACTTACAACATCAATCCGGACCTGATCGAGGGTTCAATCACAGAGCGGACAAGGGCGATCATCCCGGTGCACTTTGGAGGCCTTGCTTGCGACATGGATCGCATACTGGCCATAGCGCGCAAGCACGACCTGCTCGTGTTGGAAGATGCCGCTCATGCCCACGGCGCCAGGTGGAAGGACAAGGGGCTGGGCACTATTGGCGATGCTGGCGCTTTCAGCCTGATGACTGGCAAGAACCTGGCGGCTGGCGAAGCCGGCATCATCCTCACCGACAGCGCTGAGCTCATGGGCTGGTGTGTGCTCTACCATGATTTCTGGCGGGGCGCTGTGCGCGCCGATGCAGTTGAATCCGAGCTGCCAGAAGGATGGTCGGTTCGCTTCCCGGTTCTGGCAGGAAACGACCGCATGAATGAGATAGAGGCCGCGCTTCTTCTCTCGCAGCTGGAGAAGCTGGAGGAGCAGACGCAGCGGCGTGCGGCAAACGGGGACTACCTGAACGGCCTCCTTGCGCAGATCGAAGGCGTGCGGCCCCTCAGGCGCGACAGTTACGTCACGCGCAATTCCTATCACCTGCTCGTTTTCCAGTACACGGGCGAGGGCTTCAAGGGGCTCCCGCGAGAGAAGTTCGCGGCGGCCCTGCAGGCAGAAGGAATTCCCGTGAGCACTGGTTACCAGCGGCCGGTATACCAGCACCCCGTGTTCCTGGAAGCGCAGACTGCGCTGCCTAAAGGCTTCCCGGTGAAGGGCGGCTACTACGGCCGGGAAATCGACTACAAAGAGGTGCACTGCCCACAGGCGGAGCGGCTCTGCCAGCAGGAGACTCTGTGGTTGGGGCAGAACCTGTTTCTCGGCACCAGAGCCGACATGGACGACATCGCCGAGGCCATTGCCAAGGTCAAAAGACACGTCGATGAGCTCCTCTAGCGGGCGCCAACCCCCGCGGGCCAAGCCAAGATGAACATTTACCTTCTGGCCGGGGAAGATCCTTCCAAGGGGCTGTGGCCATACGTTCTTGAGATCATGGCCACCGAGGGCTTGCCGAGGCCTGTCCTCATGAAGCCAGAGGGGCTTTCCCGTCTGTTACCTGTCGGCCGGGCTGTCGTCATTGTCCCTAGCATGGAGCTCTCAGCGAGCACAGCCGAGCTCCTCGGGCGGCATCTGCGCGGCGGAGGAGGGCTCCTCGCACTCAAGCCCTGCTCGGCTTTGGCCACCGAGCTCGGGCTGCGCAAGCTGCACGGAATCCCGGACTTTCTGCTTTGCGATGGCTACCTCGAGTTCAACAGGAGCCATCCCCTCTGCGTGGTCCTGCCGCCTCAAATCGATTACCTCCAGTACCATGGCCAGGCCGAGCCCTACGAGCTGCCGGCAGGCCTCTGTGCAGCCGCCACCCTTTACTGGGGCGGGACGTCCACGACCTGTGGCGCTATAGCCACGGGCCACCTGCATAAGGGGAAAGCGGCTATCTTCGCGTACGACCTGGCTGCTTCCACGATGCTCTTCCGCCAGGGCTTGCGCCGCCAGAGCAGCCTGGGGGAGCTGCCAGACCGCAGTGGCGATAGCATGTTTACCCCTAATGACCTTTTCGTCGGCTTCCTGGATGCAGGGCTGCGGCTGGTGCCGCAGGCTGACCTGCACGCGCGGCTGTTTGCAAAGGCGCTGGCCTGGCTTTGCGAGGACTGGGCTCCACTGCCGAGGCTCTGGTACTTCCCCGGAGGGAAGCCAGCGGTGGCCCTCATCAATGGCGATAGCGACGCCATGAGCCGCGAGGAGATGGAGCTATATATCCAGCTGGTTGCCAGGGCGGGTGGGCACTATACCCTGTACCTCATGCGCGAGCACTATGACTTGGTTCCGCCCGAGCTAGTCGCCCATTACCTCTCCCTTGGGCACGGTTTTGGCCCGCACATCTGGGCGGGGCCGCGGCCAACGCCGGAAGAGTTCGCCGCCTGTGCGCAGGAGGAGGTCGCGGCATTTGTGGGCAGGTACGGATTCAGGCCAACTACCACGCGCCACCACTGCGTCATCTGGCCGGGATGGGTTGAACCGGCACGTGCGCTCGAGAAGGTAGGGATCCGCATGGAGGTCAACTTCCGTGCGGCGCATTTCTTCCGCGAGGGCTATTTGAGCGGGAGCGGCCTGCCCATGCCATACATGGACGAGACGGGAAAGGCCATTGAGGTCCTGCAGCAGCCGACGCTTCTGTGCGACGACTTCCTGTTCCAGAACAAGAGTTACCTGCGGCCTCTCAAGATGCAGGAAGTGATTGCCCTCACGGATGCCATGCTCGAGGGTTGCGTGCGGGATTACAACACCGTCTTCCAGGCCTACTTTCACCCTGTGTACGCCCGCAAAGAGAACCCTCTTGTTCCTGGGACGTACACCGTGCCCTGGCTTGAGCACACTGTGGGCAGGTGTCAGGAGCTGGGCGTGCCAATGCTATCGGTCCAGGAGTGGTGCGGCTTCGCCTGGGCACGCCGCCGCGTATGGCTGGATAACCTTTCCTTCGAGCCCGGCAGCCGCCTGCTGACGGCCGCGCTTCGCACAGAGCTCGGTGCTATTCCCGGGGGCCTTACCATCATGGCGCCTTTGCGCTGGCAGGGGCTGGAGGCCAAGTCGGTGCGCGTTGGCGGGGAGCTCGCCTCGACGTGGAGGCGCAGATGGCTCGGCGAGGAGTGGCTCTTTTGCGAATTGCCTGCCCTCGCGGCGAGCCAGCAGCTAAAGATCCTGTACGGGAACTAGCTTGCCACCGCTGACTTTGCTGGACCCACTCGATGACCGGGGCGAGAGGCTGCGCTCGCTCGGGGGCCAAGTGTCACGGCCAGAGCCTTCCGGTTTTCGTGGCTCTTGGCTGGTAGGGAGGCCCACGCCTCGGCCAGCCCTGGCGCTGAAGACCCGGAACCAGTCCACCACGAACCAGTAGTCCAGGCCCCTGATTCTGCCCGGCCTCGACAGCTGCGGCCCACCTATTCGGCGCCTGAAGAGAACCGCCAGATTCAACCCACGAAGAAGCGCCCTGAGTCTCTCAAAGGCAGGTAGCTGGCAAGGCGCTCCTGATGGGCGTTCGCAGCTAACTTGACGGGAGTAAAGTTCCCTGATATGTTAACAGTAATGTTACTAAGCCTCCCTCTTGGAGAGTCTCGTTGCGACGCCGCATCGCTGCACTGCAAAGATCTGCCATCTTGCGACAGATTTGGGTTCACGGGCCTCAGTCTCGCGCTTCCCTTGCCCGCCGGCTCAAGCTGCGCCCGAGCTCTGTAACCAGCCTCACGCGGGAACTGCTGGATACCGGCCTCCTCAGGGAGGTGGGAGAAGGGCGGCCAAACGGGGGCAGGCCGCCGCTGCTTTTAGACGTCGATCGGGCCGGCAACTATGCGCTGGCCCTCACGGTGGAATCCAGGGGGCTGACGGTTGCCCTGGTGCGCTGGGATGCGCAGGTCCCACACAGGGTCTTTGAGCCAATCCGCCCCGATGAGAACCTGCTGCCCTTCCTGCAGGCCGTGACTCGGACGTGCGAGCGGGTTTTGGCCGAGGCCGGTGTGGGCAGGGAGCGGGTGCGCGGTGTTGGCGTGGGCATCTCGGCCCTGGTGGATCCGGCGGCCAACGAGGCGGTTTTCTCGAGCACGCTTGCGGCCGTGCAGCGGCTGCGGCTCGACTTCCTGGCCCAATCCCTGGGGCTGCCCGTGTACCTGGAGGATATCGCCTACATGATGGCGCTGGGGGAGCGCTGGTTTGTCTACCCTGGCGACCATCGTGCCCTTGTCATGGTCTACGTGGGCGGCGGCACCTGTGGTGCCATCCTTGAGCCATGGGCGCGACCGCATAGCCCGCGCTTTGCCTGCGAGTTCGGGCACATGGTCGTGGATCCGGATGGGCCACCCTGCGGCTGCGGCAAGCGCGGCTGTCTGGAAGCTTACGTCTCCGAGCGGGCGCTGCTCGTGCAGGCCGAGCAGCTATTTGGCCGCCGCAATGGTGTGTCACCCACCCTTGCCGCAGTGGCCGAGTGGGCAAAGGAAGGTGACCCTGCGGCCAGGCAGTTCATTGCCGCCGCGGGGGAGTACCTTGGCGTGATGCTCGCCAACCTTGTGAACGTCCTGGCCCCGGCGCTGGTGGTCGTCGGCGGCTCTCTTCTGGATACTTGGGGCTCGCTCCTCTGGGCGGAGCTTGAGCGCTGCCTGCAGGAGCACGCTTTGCCGCAGCTTCTCAGGCAGGTGGAAGTGGTGCCGGCAAGGCTGGGCGAGGACGCGGCGCTGATTGGCTGTGCGGCCAGGGTCATGCAGGCCGTGTGGGAATCCCCCGAAGCTGCACCGGAAAGGGGAGTGCTGGGCAGGGCCGCAGCTGCCCAGGCTTAGGTGGGGCAGGAAAGGGCAGAGATCGCGGAGGTGCAGAGATGGCGCGTTACCTTGAGGAAAATGTCGGCGGCATTACTGGCGGCTATGCCTTCAATGACGGCGTGAAGTTGAAGGTGCCCTACTCGTTCATGGGATCTATCTTCGACGAAGATGAAGAGCAGGCACTCCTGCACGTCCTGCGCCAGGATTCGCTCACTTCTGGGCCGCAGGTGGCCTCGTTCCAGAAGGAGTTCGCGAGCTGGTGTGGCGTAAAGCACGCCTTTGCCACAACAAGCTGCACCACGGCCATGCACGTGGCAACGCAAGCCCTGGGGATCGGGCCGGGGGATGAGGTCATCATCACGCCCAACACCTTCATAGCAACAAGCCTTGCGGTCATCAAGGAAGGCGGCATCCCCATCTACGCCGATATCGACCCCAGAACCTACAACATCGATCCGGCTGAGGTGGCCAAGAAGGTGACCCCGAGGACAAAGGCGATCTACGTGGTGCACTATGGCGGCCAGATGTGCGACATGGACCCGATCATGGAGATAGCCAGGAAGTACGGGCTGGCTGTCCTTGAGGATTGCGCTCATGCTCACGGCAGCGAGTACAAGGGGCGCAAGGCCGGCACCATTGGCGATGTTGGCTGCTTCAGTTTCCACTCCCTCAAGAACATGACCATGGGCGAGGGCGGCATGATCACCACAAACCGCGATGACCTCGTGCCCAAGATCGAGCTCCTGCGCAACATGAACATCAAGAGCTGGGAGAACCAGAAGTACTACTGGCTGCCCAGCCATTTCGACGTGGTGGATGTGGACGGCAAGTGGGGGATCAACTACCGCATGAACGAGTTCCAGGCGGCGCTTGGCCGGGCGCAGCTGCGCAAGCTGCCCATGCTCGTCCAGAGACGCCGCGAGATCGGCCGGGCCATCAACGAAGGACTGCAGGGGATCAAGGGCATCACGCCGGTGTACGAGGACCCCAACTGCTACCACTCCTACCACCTCTACACGCTCTGCGTGGAGCAAGAAGAGCTCGGTGCCAGCCGGGATGAATTCATGCGCTGCCTCTACTACGAGGAAGGTGTGCAGGGGATCCTCCATTATCAGCCAAACTACGATTTCACGGGCGTGAAGAAGTACCTGCAGGAGCGCGGCTACGGCGGCCAGTTCTGCCCCATAGCGGACAAGTTCTTCTACCGGCGCGAGCTCAACCTCCCAATGCACCCGCGCCTGACGGAAGAGGACGTGCAAAACATCATCACAGGCGTGCGCAATGCGGCCGAGAAGGTCCGTGGCAGCGGCAAGTAGAGCAGGGGATGCAAGGCCTGGAGTCCGTCCAGGGGAGCGGGTTTGGCCTGCCTGCAGGCTGGGCGCGCTGTGCGCTGCGGCAGGGCTTCGTGCTGGAAGCTGAGGAGGGCCTGTCATGACAGTGAAGTGGGGGGTGATCGGGGCTGGTGGCATTGCCGACCGGCGCACCATTCCGGAGATGCTCAGGGTGGCGGACAATGCCGAGCTTGTGGCGGTGATGGACGTGAACCCGGAGGCCACGCAGCGCGTGGCGCGCAAGTACGGCGTGCCGAGGGCGTACGGCACCGAAGAGGGGCTGCTGCGCGACCCGGAAGTGCAAGCTGTCTACATCGCCACGCCGCAGAACGTGCACCACAGGCAAGTCCTGCTTGCCGCGAGGTACGGCAAGCACATCCTGTGCGAAAAGCCCATGGCCACAAGCCTCCAGGACGCCGCTGAGATGATCGAGGCTTGCCAGAAGGCGGGGGTCAAGCTCGGCTTCGACTACATGATGCGCTTCAATGTCCACAACCAGAAGGTGAGGGAGTTGGTTCAGGGCGGCGCTCTGGGAAGGCCAGTCATGGGGCGGGCGCAGCTTACCTGCTGGTACCCGCCAATTCCTGGTGCCTGGCGGCAGAAGCGGGAGATAGCCTTCGGCGGAGCGCTCATCGACATGGGAAGCCACTGCCTGGACCTTTTGGAGTGGATCTTCGGCAGCCGGATCGTGGAGGTCTTCGCCTTCCACGATAGCCTCGTGCAGAGCTACGACGTGGAGGACACCTCCACCGCCATCCTGCGCTTCGAAAATGGCGCCCATGGCATTGTCGACAACTATTTCAACGTGCCCGATGCCGCAGCCAAGAACTTCCTTGAGGTGTACGGCAGCCTCGGCACCATCTTCGCAAGCGGCACGATAGGCCAGGACCCGACGGGGAGCGTCACCACTTACCTCGCGCCGCCTGGGCTTGCCTACTCCGCCGACCAGGTCCGAAACGTCAGCGCGGACGTGAGGATGGAGAAGTACGAGCTTGAGGGCGTGCCCATGTACGGCACGATGGTGAAGCTTTTCAGCGAGGCGGTTGAGAAAGGCGGGGAGCCGCCTGTCCCGGCGGAGGTGGGCTACCACAACCTGGAAGTCATCATGGCCCTTTACGAATCAGCACGGGGCGGCCGCCCTGTGCGCATCGCCTATTGAGCGCAGGCAACGGGAGGAGCTTACGGAATGAGCGAGCTGGCAATAAACGGCGGGAGCCCGGTGCGCACGAAGCCATGGCCAGCCTGGCCAGTGCACGATGAGCGCGAGGTGCAGGCCGTCACGGAGGTGGTGCGCAGCGGCAAGTGGTGGCGCTTCGCCTATGCCACCGGGGTGGAGCTGAACGAGGACCTGCAGGCGCAGGAGCTTTCCAAGGTGGTCGAGTTCAGCCTGAAGTTCGCCAGGCACCACCAGGCGCGCTTCGGCATCGCCATGGCCAACGGCACTGGGACGCTTGAGGTGGCCCTGCGGGCCCTGGGGATTGGCCCTGGGGACGAGGTGATAGTGCCCGCCTACACGTACGTGGCCAGCGCCACCTCCGTGCTGCAGGTGAATGCCATCCCCATCTTTGTGGACGTGCAGGCGGACACTTACAACCTGGATCCGGCCCGCATCGAGGAGGCCATCACCGAGCGGACGCGGGCCATCATGCCCGTGCACTTTGGCGGCCAGCCGGCAGACATGGATGGCATCCTTGCCATAGCCAAGAAGCATGGGCTCGCCGTGGTGGAAGATGCAGCGCACGCCCATGGCTCGGAGTGGCGCGGTTGCAAGGTGGGTGCGCTCGGCGATGTCGGCTCCTTCAGCTTCCAGGCTTCCAAGAACATGACGGCGGGCGAGGGCGGCATTGTCCTCACCAACGACCAGGATCTGGCCGAGAAGTGCGATTCGCTCCTGTGGGCGGGGCGCAAGAAGGGCAGGCCCTGGTACGAGTTCCACCAGCTGGGGTGGAACTACCGGATGACGGAGTTTCAGGCGGCGATACTGCTCGTACAGCTGGAAAGGCTTGAGGAGCAGAACGACAGGCGCATGGCCAATGCCCGCTACTTGAGCGCGCGCCTGGCCGAGGTGGAGGGCCTGGAGCCGCTGCGCTGGGATGAGCGCGCGACCAAGCACAGCTTTCACATCTACATAATGCGCTACCAGCCCGAGGCTTTTGGCGGCCTGCCGCGCAGTCGCTTCGTGGAGGCGCTTGTGGCCGAAGGGATCCCGGCGTTCACAGGCTACACTTTTCCGGTTTACGCCAACCCGATGTTCGTCAACAAGAACTTCCATGGCAAGGGCTGCCCGCTCGCCTGCGGGCATTACGGCCGCGATGTCGACTATGCGGCTTTTGCCCGGAGCTGCCCGGTGGCGGAACGGGCCTGCTATCAGGAAGCGATCTGGCTGGAACAGCGGCTCTTTCTGGCTGAGCGGGAAGACATGGACGACATTGTCGAAGCCATCCTGAAGGTGAAGGCGGGGGTGAAGGAGCTGGCCTAGGAGGCGCGGAAAGGAGGTGATGCAAGGGGTTGCGCTCAGGGGAGCTGGCTGGGAATCCCCCGTTCGATCTGCGAGAGAACAGCAGGGCTTGCTTGTTGCGCCGGTTGCGCCATGAGGGAGGATGGGTAGCGCCCAAGGGGCGCAGGGGGAGGCAAAGATGAGCTGCAGGAGAGGGTATCTTTCGCGACGCGGCCTGCTCAAGGCAGGCGTTGGGCTTTTGGCTTCGGCCGCCGTGGGGGCGTGTGCGGCAACGCCCACGCCGCAGGTGATCGAGAAAGAGGTCACTGTGGTGGTCGCTGGCACGCCGCAGGTGGTCGAGAAAACGGTCGTCGTGGAGGTGGAGAAGCCCGCAGGCCCGGTGGAGATCCGCATTGCCTGCTACACCATGGGCGAATCCTGGATGAAGAATGCGGAGGAGTGCTTCGCCGACTTCATGTCCAAGAACCCCAACATCAAGGTGAAGGCGGAGTGGCGCCCCGGCGCCGAGTACTGGACGAAGCTGCAGACGGAGTTTGCTGCCGGCGTGGCTCCGGACATCACCGTGAACCAGATGGACTGGGTCATCCCGGGTGCCGCGCGTGGCATGTTCCTGGACCTCAAGCCCTACATCGAGCGCGACGGCTTCGACATGAGCCAGTACTTCTACAACATGAGCCTGGAGTGGGAGTGGCAGGGAGGGCTTTACGGCGGCTTGCTCTACGCGGGCGGGCAGACGCTCATGATCAACAAGGACCTCCTGGCGAAAGCGGGGCTTGAGTTCCCCACTGAGGACTGGACGTGGGACGACCTGCTGGCCTACGCCAAGGCGATGACCAACCCCGATGAGAACCAGTGGGGCCTGATGGGCGCAAACTCCAACCCACCTTACTGGCTGTGTTCCTTCATCCACGGCGCGGGCGGCAGTGTTCTCAACGACGCGTACAACAAGTGCACGCTCACAGAGCCGGCGGCGGTGGAGGCTGTGCAGTGGGTTGCTGACCTCATGTTCAAGCATAAGGTGCACCCTTCGGCGGTGACGGAGTTCGGCGGGGAGGACCCGTTCCTCACCGGCAAGGTGGGCATGGCCTTTCGGGGTACCTGGTACGAGAGCCAGGTGCGCGATGCCGGGCTCTTCGACTGGGATTTCGCCCCAATGCCGAAGCACCCAGTGACGGGCAAGAAGAGCGTGCAGATGGGGTCGAACACCTGGTCCATCATCAGCAACACCCAGCACCGGGAAGAGGCCTGGCAGCTTGTGAAGTTCCTCATGGGGCCGGAGGGGCAGACCTGGTTCATGAAGTACGGCATCCCCGGCATCAGGAGCGTGGTCGAGAGCGAGGCGTTCAAGAAGCTGCATGAGCCGCAGAACATCCTCGTCGTGGTGAACGACTTCGCCTGCTGCGGCCACGACTACTACCCCACCGCCGATTGCGGCGAGTGGTGGAACGTCTGCAACCAGGAGATGTCGCCAATCTGGTCCGGGGAGCTCAGCGTGCCAGAGGCTCTGGCCAACGCCTGCGCCGCCATGGACGAGGTATTCTCCCGTCGTCCTCCGTACTACGAGAAGGTGCGCCAGCCACTTACTACAGGCTGAGAGCAAGAAAGCGTGCAGTGCGGGGGCGCGTCTTTATCCCCGCACTGCACGCACCAGGGGGGAAGATGCAACTTGCAGCTGCAGGTTCGGCCAGAAGGCGCAGGATGTCTCCCACTGAGAGGCGCGAGGCAATAGAGGGCTACATCGCCATCTCACCCTGGATCCTGGGCTTCTTCATCTGGACGCTTGGGCCAATCCTGGCCTCGCTTTACTTCAGCCTGACGGATTTCGAGGTGGTGAAGCCGCCCGTGTTCATCGGGCTGGGGAATTTCCGGCGCATGTTCTTCGGGGATCGGCTTTTCTGGCAGTCGCTGAAGGTCACGGCCACCTATGTCTTTGTCTCGGTGCCTTTGGGGATAACCCTGGCCTTCGCGGTCGCCCTGCTCATGAACCAGAAGGTCAAGTTCCTGGGCTTTTTCCGCACCGCTTACTACATGCCCAACCTGGTCCCCGCAGTGGGCTCGGCCATCCTGTGGATCTGGATCTTCAACCCCGAGTTCGGGCTTCTCAACAACTTCCTGGCCAACTTCGGCATCAAGGGCCCCATGTGGCTTGCGCACAGCAAGTGGGCCCTGCCGGCGCTCATCATCATGAGCCTTTGGGGCGTCGGCGGGGGCATGCTCATCTACCTTGCTGGCCTTCAGGGCATTCCAACCGACCTGTACGAGGCGGCAGAGGTGGATGGGGCCGGGGTGGCGGCCCGCTTTTGGCACGTGACCGTCCCGCAGATGACGCCGGTGCTCTTTTTCAACCTGGTCATGGGGATCATCGGCAGCTTCCAGGTCTTCACGGCCGGCTACATCATGACCGGCGGCGGGCCCCGCTACGCCACCTATTTCTACGTGCTGCATCTTTATTACAACGCCTTCCACTATTTCCGCATGGGCCATGCGTCTGCGCTAGCCTGGGTCTTGGGCATCATCATATTGTTCTTCACGCTGCTTGTATTCCGCTCCTCGGCTGCCTGGGTGTACTACGAGGGCGAGTTGCGCGGCAGGAGATGAGGATGGGCCAGGGGGCAGTAGCAGTGGGCAAGGTCGCTGTGCGGCGGGGCACGGTGCCATTCCTGGCACGGCGCTCTGTGCGCAATGTCCTTTTCAAACTGGTCATCTACCCGGTGCTCATCGCGGGGTCGATTGTCATGCTGATGCCGCTGGCGTGGCTTGTCTCAAGCTCGCTCAAGCCCTCGGGGCTGATTTTCGTGGTGCCGCCGCAGTGGATCCCGAAGCCCATTGCCTGGGAGAACTACAGGAAGGTGTGGGAGCTCATCCCGTTTGCCCTTTACACGAGGAACACGCTCATCATCACCATTGGTTCGATCATTGGCGGCGTATCCTCAGCCACGCTGGTAGCGTTTGGCTTTGCCCGCTTGCGCTTCCCGGGCAGGGACGTGCTCTTCCTTGTGCTGCTCAGCACGATCATGATCCCGGAGCAGGTGACGCTTATCCCCACCTATGTGCTCTTTCGCCTCATCGGTTGGCTCGACACTTTTTACCCTCTCATTGTGCCGACCTTTTTCGGCGGCGGGGCTTTCAGCATCTTTCTCGTGCGGCAATTCTTCATGAGGCTCCCGCTTGAGCTGGACGATGCCGCGCGCATCGATGGCTGCGGTTCGTTCGGCATCTTCTTCCGCATCCTCCTGCCACAGGCGCGGCCGGTGCTGGGAGTGCTGGCCATATTCAGCTTCATGGGCAACTGGAACGGCTTCTTCCTGCCGCTCATTTACCTCAACTCGCCGGAGAAGTACACGCTATCCATTGGCATAAACCTCTTCCGGGGAACGCAGTTTGCGGCCTGGAACCTGCTCATGGCCGCTTCGCTGATGATGGCTTTGCCCTGCATCGTGCTTTACTTCGTGGCGCAGCGCTACTTCATCCAGGGCATCGTCTTCACCGGCATCAAGGGGTGAGCTAGCCCGGCATCCCTTTCTCACCTAACCTCCCGTCCCTAGGGAGGGAAGGCAGAGAAGCAGCCGGGGAGGGGTTGGCAGGGGAGGGCCGGGACATTATATGTTGGCGGGAGGAGCGGGGGATATGAAAGAGATCCGAGTTGCGTTGGTTGGCCTGGGGGGCCGCGGCGTCTACGGCTGGCTGCCGATCCTGCAATCCCTGCGCGGCTACCGCGTGGTGGCAATATGCGACCGCATCGAGGCTCTGCACGAGCGGGCGCTCTTGCGCCTGCGCGACCCTAGGGAAGTGCGTGCCTACGTGCGCTATGAGGATGTCCTGGCCGACCCCGACGTGGATGCGGTGGCCCTCACGGTGCGCTGCCGCGAGCAGGGGGCGATGGCGGCCCAGGCGCTGGAGGCAGGCAAGCACGTGCACTGTGAGGTCCCAGCGGCGCACAGCATCGAGGATTGCTGGCGGATAGTGCTGGCGCAGGAGCGCAGCGGCAAGGTCTATCAGCTTGCGGAGCAGACGCGCTACTGGGGGTTTGTGGAGGCCTGGCGCAAGCTCGTGGCCGAGGGGAGGCTCGGGCACATAACTTTCTGCGAGGGGCAGTACTTCCACTATTACGTCGGCCAGAACTTCCAGGATCCGCGGACAGGGCGCTTCTTTCATCCCGGGGAGCTGGCAGCGCACCCCGAGGCGCAGCCAACCTGGCTGAACGAGATGCCCCCAATCCACTACCTCCCGCATGAGCTCAGCCCTCTTCTCAAGATCCTGGATGACCGCGTGGTGCAGGTGGTGGCCATGAGCACTCGTGCTCCAAGCTATGCCCATCCTGAGCTCAATGTCCCGGATATGCAGGTCGCGCTGATGAAGACGGAAAAGGACGCTATCTTGCGCCTGGCTGTCTCCTTCGCGCAGCCGCATCCGGAGGCCAACTACCACTGGTACCACGTCATGGGCACCAAAGGTGCCCTGGAGTGGAAGCGCGCCGAGCGGGATCTGCCGCGCATGTGGCTTGCAGACCACGAGATGCACGACATGGCTGAGGTGGATTGGCGCTACGAGCGCGCCGACGCGCCTGCCGAAGCGCGCGGCACAGGCCATGGGGATGCCGACTACTACGTACACGCAGCATTCCGGGATGCGGTGCTGTACGGCAAGCCACTGGAGTTCGATGTCTACCGGGCGATGGACACGGCCGCGCCAGCGATCCTGGCTGCCGAGTCGATCGCCAGGGGGTCTGCCCCACTTGCCGTCCCGGATTTTCGCCCGAGCGCGGCGCGGCCCAAGGGGCAGGCGCCAGCACCCGCAGGCAGGGGAGAGTAGTGAGAATGTCCACGCGCATTTACAACGAGCTCGACCTGGCTTACGTCAAGCGCGTGCTGGATGCTGGCCAGGATGGCCGCGGAGAGGCAATCGTCGAAGAGCTGGAAGAGAGGTTTGCCGCAAAGGTTGGCGCCCGCTACGCCATTGCCGTAAACGCCGGCATGAGCGGGCTGCACATCGCCCTTGCCGCTGCTGGGGTCGGGCCGGGCGTGGAGGCAGTGGTCGACCCGATAGTGCAATTTGGCGGCCTTGCCGTGATGTACAACAACGGTGTCCCGATCTTTGCTGATGTCGACCCTGCGACCCACAACATGAGCCCGGCCTCCCTGGAGGAGCGCATATGCGAGCGGACCAAGGCAGTCGTCGTCACCCACCTGTGGGGGCTGCCGGCCGAGATGCAGGATATCCGCGCCATTGCCGATCGCCACGGGCTTGTGGTGGTGGAGGATTGTGCTCACGCGCTCTTTGCCGAGCACCGCGGACGGAAGGTGGGCACGTGGGGGCATATCGGCATGTTCAGCTTTCAGGCGGCAAAGCACCTCAGCACCGGGCAGGGCGGTATCGTCGTCACGGACGATGAGGCCCTGGCGAAAGAGATGCGCGCCGTGGCGGCCTTTGGTGCCGCTCCGGATCGGCTGGCGTGGGTTTTCCGCATGGCGGGGGTGGTGGCCGCCGTGGCGCTGGCCCAGCTTGAACGGGCCGAGGGCTACGTCGCCGAGGATCGGGAGAATGCCAAGCTCTACCAGGAAGCGGTGGCGGGCTGTCCCTGGCTTGTGCCGCAGGCAGAGCCGCCGTACAGCACCCACTCACACCACTGCTGGGCTGCCGCCTTCTATGGCGAGAGCTATGGCGTCGACTACGAGGCCTTCAAGCGTGCCTGCCGGGAGGAAGGGGCGCAGGTATCGTTTGGCTACACACAGCGCAGCTGGAAGGAGGCACAGATTGTGGCGGCCTACGAGTTCCCCGTGTTTGCCGAACCAGTGGCCTATGGGAAGGGCTGCCCAACGCGTTGCCCTCTTTACGGCAGGGAGCTCCCCTACCGCAAGGGCTACTGCCCCAATGCCGAAGCGCTCATACCACGCCTGTGCGTGACGGCCCTAAGCACGCGCCGGCGCGATGAGGTTGCTTCTGGTGCTCTGGGGCTGTTGCGCGCCATCAAGAGGATGGGCTGGTGAGGAGAGCGCTTGCGGGGTGCCATGGCCCGATGGCAAGGGCTTTTATTGTGCGCCCCGTTAGCAAGGAGGCTGTGAGTCATGGAGATAGTGGTGCTCGTTCGCCCGCAGCAGCAGCTCAACCGTTACGGCCGCTACACGGCGGAGATCCTGAAGGCGGAGGGGCTCAACTGCTTCAGCGTGCAGCCGTGGTTTCCCGGGCAAATGCCGGCCCTGTCGGGTGCGGCTGTGACTGTGCTCACGCGTTGCCGGCTGCAGCCAGAGGAGGTGGGCTTCCTGCGCGATTACGTGCAGAGCGGCGGCCGGCTGGTGGCATTTGCCCCGCCTGCTTACCTGTACCAGGCCTTTGGGGCGCGCCCGCTGAACCGGGTTGCCATTGACGGCTACATCAAGCCGCTCCTGCGCTACCGTGTGGGGCGGGCCATTGGTGGCGAGAGCATCCAGTTCCATGGGCCGGCGGCCAAGGTGGCGTTCCCACCTGAGTTTGCAGCTAAGGCGTGGCTATGCTCGCCGGCTGGCGAGCTGACGGACCACCCTGCGGTGGCCATCGGCCGCATCGGGAAGGGTGCTGTGTGTCTTTTCACCTACGACCTGCCTGCTACCGTCGTCGCCATCCGCCAGGGGGATCCGCGCCTTGCGTACGAGGCCACGGCCGGGTTTGCGGCCGACAACCAGTGTCGGCCAAACGACCTTTTCACGGGCCATCTGGACGCAAGCCGCGGCCACATTCCGCAAGCTGACGTGCACCTGAACCTCTTGACGGAAGTTATTGAGGAGCTTGCGCCCATGCCGCTCCCGCGCCTGTGGTACTACTACCGGCCGGAGGTGAAAAGCGTTCTCGTCATGACGAGCGACGACGATTGGTCGACGGTCGAGCAGTTTGAGGCGCTCATCGGCGCTGTAGAGGAGAATGGGGGGCATTGCCTGTTTTTCATGGTCGAGGGCACGCGCATTCCGGCAGCGAAGGTGCGGGAGTGGATGTCAAGGGGCCATGCCTTCTCGGTGCATACGAACCCGCGCAGCCACGAGATCGACCCCTACTGGCACATGGACGAGAGCGTGAGGAGGCACAAGCGCCAGCTTGAGGCGGAGTATGGCCGGCCGGCCCGGGTCTATCGCTCCCACTGCGTTTACTGGCAGGGCTACGTGGAATCAGCCCGTGCCCTTGCCGAGATGGGCTTCCGGATGGACACGAGCCTCATCAGCCTGCTTGACCACTGGGGCCTGTACGTGAACGGCTCGGGCCGGCCCATGCGCTTTGCTGACGAGAGCGGCGAGATAATCGACCTTTTCGAGCAGCCTGTGGCCTTTTACGATGACGCCTCGGTGCAGAAGGTGCTCACGGAAGAGCCAGAGCTCGAGGTGGCACGCGCGAGCTTCGTGCTGCAGGAGGCGGCCGAGAAGTACCACACCCCCTTCGGCTTCCTCTCGCACCCTGTGAGCTTTGCCACTTACAGCAGCCGCTTTGTGCGGGGAGTGCTCTCATCTGCGCGGCGGCTTGGCGTGCCGATCCTCAATGCAGACGAGTGGCTGGAGTTCACGCTGCAGCGGGATGCTGCCCGGCTCCAGGAGATCTGCTGGCGAGGTGATGAGCTTTCATTTACGCTGGAGAGAGGTATTCCGGCGCCGGCCCTGACAGTCTCGGTGCCGGTGCCCCAGGGGATGCGCGTTGCGGGCGTGCAGATTGCCGGGCAGCCGTGGGCGCACGCGGTAACGACAGTGCATGGCGAAACCTGCGCCATGATACCCCTGGAGTTGCCGGCAGGTGCCGCTTTGCAGACGCCCGTAGCGGTGCAGTTTGCGCCTGGGGCGCAGGGGTGACTCCGGGGGCGTGCGGAGTGCTTTGTTTAGCCATAGCGGGGGGAGCGCAGATGAGCAAGCCAGCTCAGGGTTGGATCATGGAGTTCATGACGGTGCAGGAGATGCGCGAGGCGCTGCGGGAGACGCGCACGGCCATACTGCCGATAGGCGTCATCGAGCAGCATGGCTATCACCTGCCGCTCAACACCGACGTCTACAACGCCTATGAGATCGCCAAGCGCGTGGCCGCTGTGGCAAGCTGCGTGGTCGCGCCGCCGGTGAACTACAGCTTTTCGGGTGGGGAGCTGCCGGGTACGGTCGACATCAGCCCGCAGACGCTCTCGCTGCTTGTGATGGACCTGGTGAAGTCGCTTGCGAACCAGGGGTTTGCGAGCGTCATCCTTCTCCTGGGGCATGGCGGCTCGGAGAACCAGCGGGCGGTGCTGGATGCGGCGGACATGTTCCTGCGGCGCAACAGGCGATACCGCGATGTCTGCATTGCGGTTGTCACCTTCACCGACCTTGCGCCATCGATTCGGGAGCTCTTTGCGCAGAAGGATTTCCATGCCGGGTGGCTTGAGACCTCGCTCATGCTCTACTGGCATCCGGAGCTTGTGCGGCCGCGGGAGCTCTGGGTGAAGGACAGGGAAGAGCTGATGGAGCTTTTGCGGCGCGACCAGGATGCCTACCAGGTGCGGGTAAAGCCTCTTGAGCACCCGCTTGTGGTGCCGGTGGTGACCCAGAACCCTGAGATCGAGGTTGGCGTCATGGGCTATCCGGAGCGCGCCTC
>JAPWUW010000061.1 GCA_028275325.1 Anaerolineae bacterium
TGAACTTCAAAGTCGTGGCTCCCGGCTCCGAGCAGGCGCAGTGGGGCATTGTCGATGAGGCCTGGAACCCGTTGCCAGTGTACCAAGCGCTGGCAGCGATGCCCAAGTAGCCACCAGGTGCCGGCAAGGGGGGTACAGGTTGGATAGACAGGAGAGCATGAGCGCCAGCAGGCCTCTGCCGCGCTGGCTATACTTTTGGCTTGTCTGCTGGACGCTCGCGATACTGGGGGTGATCGGTTACTTCGGCTACTACCTCTGGGCCAACGGCACGGAGGCGGCAACAGCGCGGGAGGCAGTGCTGCTCACGCGCGCGGCAAGCCACGACGGCGAGCTTTTCCCCAGCCGCGAGCGGGAAAGCCCGCCCACCCCCACAGTGGCCCCCACCAGCACGAGCGCCGCTGTGGGCGCCATGCCGACTCAGCCGCCAAGCGATCCGCCGGTGCGCCCAGGCATGGGCAGCCGCCGGCTTCCCATGCGCTCCCCCGACTATGGCATGCAGGCCTTCCTCTGGTGGCGGCCGGAGACGGCGCATCGCGACCTGGGCATGATCCGCGATGCTGGCTTCACCTGGGTCAAGCAGACCTTTGGCTGGCGCGATATCGAGGGTGCGGGCAAAGGCCAGTTCGATTGGTCCGTGACCGACCGCATCCTGGATCAGGTGGATGAGTTTGGCCTGAACATCCTTGTGCGCGTCGATCACCAGCCAGAGTGGGCCGGCGGCGGCTACCCCCTCAACGGCCCCCCCGATAACCTCCAAGATTTCGCGGACTTTCTCTACGCCCTGGCAAGCCGCTACAAAGGCCGCATCGATGCCTACGAGGTCTGGAACGAGCCGAACCTGGCGCGGGAGTGGGGCGGCAACGCGCCCGACCCCGCTGGATACGTCGCGCTCCTCAAGGCAGCATACTTGGCCATCAAGTCTGCCGACCCGGACGCCATTGTCATCACAGCGGGCCTCACGCCAACTGGCACCATGCCCCCGGTGGCCATGCCCGATGACGTTTACCTGCGCCAGATGTACGAGGCTGGCATGAAGGGCTACTACGACGTTGTCGGCATGCACGCCGCCGGCTACAAGGCGCCGCCGGAGCTCTCGCCCGACGAGGCCGCCGCAAACAAAGAGGCTTATGGGGGCGAGCGGTTCTTCTGTTTCCGCCGCGTGGAGGACCTGCGCCGCATCATGGAGGAATATGGAGATGGCCAGACGCAGGTGGCCATCACCGAGTTTGGCTGGACAAGCGACCCTCGCCCAGATTCTCCCTACCACTGGCACGCGGTGGACGAGTTCACCAAGGCGGATTACCTCGTGCGGGCTTACAAGTGGGCCAGAGAGCACTGGCAGCCGTGGATTGGCCTTATGACGCTCATCTATATGGGCAACCCGGACTGGACGCCTGAGGACGAACAGTGGTATTGGAGCATCACCAACCCCGACATTGGCTCCCCCCGGGCGGCCTACATCGAGCTGCAACGTATGCCGAAGTAGGGTTGCACACTGGCAAGAGGACTCACGAGGAGGCGATATGCCCTGGGATGCGGCCGAGCTTGCGACCCGTCCACTGAAACTTGCCTACAACCGCGTCTGGCGCATCTACAGAGGCGGTTATCTCATAGATGTGCTTCGCGGCGAGCCAAACCCCCAGGATGGCCAGTTCCCCGAGGATTGGGCGGCTTCGGATACGCGCGCCATCAACGAGGGCAGGGAGCACCTGGTGGAAGGGCTGAGCCAGGTCCTCCTGCCAGGCGAGAGCCCCTACCTCCGGGATCTCATTGCCGCCGCGCCGGAGGCCTACCTGGGCAAGGAGCACGTGCGGGCCTTCGGGAGCCGGCTTGCGCTCCTGGTGAAGCTCCTTGACTCTGCAGAAAGGCTGCAGATCCAGGCGCACCCAAGCCGGGAGTTCAGCCGCCGTTACCTGAACGATCCCTTCGGCAAGACCGAATCCTGGCTTATCCTCGCCACGAGGGAGATTGAGGGCCAGGAGCCGTACATCCTGCTCGGCTTCCGAGAGCGCCTGACCAAGCAGCAGATGAAGGCGATGGTGGAGCGCCAGGATGTGCCCGCCATGGAAGCCGCACTGAACAAAATCCCGGCGAGGCCTGGGGATATGTACATCATCCGCGCGGGCATGCCACATGCCATCGGGCCTGGCGTCTTCATGGTGGAAGTGCAAGAGCCAACGGATTGGGTGGTAAGTGCTGAGTTCCAGATCGGCACCGTGCGGCTGAGCGAGCGGGCTGCCTTCATGGGGCTTGGCATCGACACAGCCCTGGACATATTCGACTATGCTGGCCCACTTGGCCAGGATGCGGTGGCAAGCGCAACGCTTAGCCGCCGCCGCGGCAAGCACCCGGCAGAAACGATCCTCATCGGGCCAGAGGATACGGATTGCTTCTGTGCCTGCGAACTACAGGTGCAGGGAGAGCTGCCGGAGTTATACCGTGCCCGCGCCTATTCCGGCATTGTCATCGAGGGTTCCGGTGAGATTGTCCTCCGGCAAGAAACTATCCCCCTGCGGCCAGGAGATACTTTCTTCATCCCGGCAAGCTCCCAGCACGATGGGTACCGCTCCGAGACGGGCCTGCGCATCATCGCCAGTTTCCCGCCCCTGCCCTAGCGCCCATCGCTGCCCCCGCTGAGGAACGCATCGGGGCTCTTTATCGGCGCACCTGCCTGGCCGACGCCCACTATGTGCAGCACATCGCGCAGCAGATGCGGCTTGCAAGGTGCACGGCCTTGGCACTATGCGGGGCGAACAGCTGGTGCTATATTGGCTCTCGGTGTGCCCGCGCAGAACCTGAGGAGGCGTGATGATGGCGCGCAAGACCTATGGCATAGCCCTCATAGGCGCTGGCGTGATCGCTCCCACACATGCGGAGGCCATCGCCTCTTTGCCCAACGCAAGGCTCGTGGCTGTGTGCGATGTGGTTCCCAGCAAGGCCGACGCGCTGGCTGCCCGGTTTGGGGCCGAGCCTTGCTATGATTACCGCGAGCTTCTTATGCGCAAGGATATAGACGTCTTCGACATCGTTGTCTGGAGCGGCCGGCACGCTGAGATCGGCATCGATGCGGCGCGGCATGGCAAACACGTCCTCATCACGAAGCCCATCGACGTCACCCTCGAGGCCATCGACGCCCTTATCGAGACCTGCGAGGCAAATGGGGTCAAGCTGGGCGCCATCCATCAGTTCCGCTCCTACCCCTCCTACATTGCTGCCAGGGAGGCCGTGCGCAGTGGCGCCCTGGGCAAGATGGTCCTTGCCAACACTTTCGTGCCGTGGTTTCGCTCTCAGGAGTACTACGATGGAGACGAGTGGCGCGGCACGTGGCGCTGGGATGGAGGCGGTGCCCTCATGAACCAAGGGATCCACTACGTGGATCTCCTGCAGTGGACTATGGGCGGGGTGAAGGAAGTCTGCGCTTATGTGGCTATCGCCAGGCACCACCAGCGCATAGAAGTGGAAGATGTTGCTGTGGCGGCAGTTCGCTTCAACGACGACTCTCTCGGCTGCATCGAGGCCTCAACTGCGATCTACAAGGGGTTGCCGGCCAGGCTCGAGCTGCACGGAGAAAGGGGCAACATTTTCCTCCAGGCCGATCGGATCGTTCACTGGGATGTGGAAGGCCTGAGCCAGCCGGAAGATGCCGGCGAGGTGAGCACCTCCGGTGAAGCTGATCCGCGCGCAGCGCTGCTGAAGCCGGCCGTGGCCGCGCACGCGGATCAGATCGCGGACCTCCTGGCAGCAGTGGAGGAAGGCCGGCAACCCAAGCTCGACGGGCGGCAGGCGCGCAAGGCTGTGGAGATAGTCCTGGCCATCTACCGTTCCGCGCGCGAGGGCCGCAGCGTCTCGCTGCCCCTCAGGTAGGCTTCTCGGGCAAGCGGCCGTGTCTTGGAACCAGGCCTTTTTAGCCCGTTTCGGGCTGTGGGATGCTGTGCTGGTTGTGGCCGTCTCGCTGCAGGCAACGGCCATGGCCTACCTGCCCCAGCCGCGGCTCAAGGCCTTCGCTTACTATCTGCCCATCCCATTCTCCCTCGCGCTGCTTGCACTTGGCCGCCCGGTGGACACGACCAACGCCCTGGGCTTGCTCCTGCTCAACGTCTACATCCACGGCGTGCGGCTCCTGCACTATCGCCTCCGGCTGCCCGTCGTGCCGGCCATTGCCCTTGCGGCAATCGCCTACACTCTCATCGCCTGGGAGCTTGCGCCCATCGTCCCGCGCACGGAGGCTGCGTTCTGGCTCGCGCTTGCCGCCGGCGCGCTCCTGGCTCTTGCCCTATACAGGCTCCTGCCCCCCAAGGACGAGCCGGAGCACCGCACGGCGTTGCCAGTTTATGTGAAGTTGCCCGTCGTAGCCCTCGTGGTGAGCTTTGTGGTAGCTGTGAAGAACCAGCTGGGCGGCTTCATGACGCTATTCCCGATGGTGGGGGTTGTGGGCGCGTACGAGGCGCGGCGCAGCCTCTGGGCGCTCGCACGGGGGCTGCCAACGTGGATGCTCGCCATGGTGCCAATGCTCTCGGCCCTGCGCCTTGCGCAAAGGCACGTGGCACTCCCGGCGGCGCTTGCCCTTGCCTGGTGCGCGTTCCTTATCTGTTTGCTGCCCCTCACCTACAGGCAGTGGCGGGCCGAAGCCCAAACCGAACGGCAGCGTGCCGCGATCAGTTCTTGGAGGTTGCGCGGATGAGCGAGGCGATGGCGATCGTTTGCGAGAACCTCTCCCGGCATTTCGGCCCGGTCCGGGCCGTCGATGGCATTTCCTTCCAGGTGCCTGCAGCCACCATCTTTGGCTTCCTAGGGCCAAATGGAGCCGGCAAGACGACGACAATCCGCCTGCTCCTTGGGCTGCTTGAGCCCACCGGTGGCAGGGCCACAGTCCTGGGGTGGGATATCGTGGCACAGGCGGAGCGCATCCGCGAGCAGGCAGGACTGTTGCCGCAGAACATGGGGCTCTACCAGCGGCTCAGCGGCTACGAAAACCTCGAGCTCTTCGGGCGCATTTACCGGCTCCCCAGGCAGGAGCGCCAGGAGCGCATTCGCCAGCTGCTCATGCGGCTGGGCCTCTGGGAAAGGAGGGATGAGCCGATCTCGCGCTGGAGCGGTGGCATGCAGCGGAAGCTTGCGCTGGCGCGCGCCCTTCTGCACCGGCCCAGGCTGCTCATCCTTGATGAGCCGACGGCGGGGCTCGATGCGGTCTCGGCCGTGGCGCTGCGGCAGGAGCTTGCGGCCATGGCCCGCAACGAAGGCGTGACGGTCTTCCTCTCCACGCACAACCTGCACGAGGCACAGGAGTTGTGCCAGGAAGTTGTTGTCATCAAGGCCGGCAAGGTCGTCGCGCAAGGCAGCCCGGCGCAGCTGCGGGAACTGGGCCGCAGGCGGGAGCTTCTTCTGCGCGGCAGGGGCTTCACGGAGGAGCTCTTGCAGGCCTTGGCAGGGCGCCAAGAGGTGGTCGCCATCCGCCGCGAGGGGGATGCCGTTGCCCTGGAGCTGCAGGAAGGGGCCGACACGGCTGCGCTCATAGCCTTTGCCGTGGCGCGCGGCGCGGCGATCGAGGAAGCACAGCGGCCGCAGGCAAGCCTTGAGGAAGTTTTCATCGAGCTCCTGCAGGGGGAGACAAATGCTCACTGACCTCACAACTATGATCTGGAAGGAGTGGAAGGAATACTTCCTGCAGCGCGGCAACATGCGCGGTGGCCTGGCGGGGTATCTCGTTGTCCTGGGGGTGTTCGGCGCCTACCTGCCTTACCAGACGGGGCCTGAGTGGGTGCGCTCCCCGGCCCCTATGGCGCTCTGGTCCTGGCTGCCGCTCTTCCTGGTGAGCAGCCTGGTGGCGGATTCCTTTGCGGGCGAAAGGGAGCGCGGCACCTTGGAAGCCATCCTCGCCACACGCCTGCCGGATCGAGCCATCCTCCTGGGCAAGATCCTGGCGCTTGTTCTCTACGGCTTTGCCTTCGTCGTCCTTGGCGCGTTGCTTGCGCTGCTCACGGTGAATGTGGCCTACTCCAGCGAGGGTCTGCTCCTTTACAGCCCCTTGCTGGCCCTCGGCATAGTGGCGTTTGGCCTCCTCTTTGCGCTCCTTGCCGCGTCGGCCGGTGTGCTCATCTCGCTGCAGGCGCCAACTGCCCGCCAGGCGGCGCAAACGATGAGCATCGCCATCATGATCCTGCTCTTTGTGCCCATCTTAGGCTTCCAGGCCCTGCCCGCCACCCTGCAACAGCAGCTTTACCTTGTGCTCGAGGAGCCGGAGCGGCTGCGCCCCGCCCTCTTGGGGCTGGCGCTCGCCATCGCTCTGGCGGACATCCTGGCCGTTGCGGCTTGCCTGCGCCGTTTCAAGCGGGCCCGGCTGATCCTCGCTTAGAGCAGAGCTGCACGCACTGGGAGGGAAATGCTATGCCCAAAGATAAGCTCAGCCCGCGCGAGCGCTGGCTTGCGGTGCTGCGGCACGAGAAGCCGGATCGCGTGCCGCTGGACTACCGCGCCACGCCGGAGGTGACGGAAGCGCTGCTCAGGCACCTGGGCACGGATCTGGAGGGGATGTACGCGCGGCTGCACATCGACCGCGTGGTGCACGTTGCGCCGCGCTACGTTGGCCCGCCGTTGCGCCCGGATGAGGACGAGTTCGGCTGCCGCTACACCCAGGTGAGCTACGGGCTTGGCGTCTACCGCGAGTGCACGTACCATCCGCTCGCGCGCTACAGCAGCGTGGAGGAGATCGAGGCGCACTACAGGTGGCCAAGCCCCGATTGGTGGGATTACAGCGGCCTCTCGCGCCAGGTTGAGGGCAAGGAGCACCTGCCGATCTCAGGAGGGGGCTCGGAGCCCTTCCTGAAGTACTGCGAGCTGCGGGGGCTGGAGCAGGCGCACATCGACCTCATCGAGAACCCGCAGATCGTGCACTACTGCCTCGACAAGCTCTACGCGCTGTGCCGCATCCAGACGCAGCGGCTGTACGAGCAGCTGCCCGGCAAGGTGCTCTGGACTTCCGTCTCAGAGGACCTGGGGAGCCAGGAAGGGCTGCTCTTCTCGCCGCGGCACATCCGGGAGTTCTTCCTGCCGCACATGCAGAGGATGATGGCGCTTGTGCACGAGGCTGGTGCCTACGTCTTCACCCACAGCGATGGGGCAGTGCGGGAGGTGATCCCGGATCTCATTGCCATCGGCATGGACATACTGGATCCTGTGCAGTGGCGGTGCCGGGGCATGGAGCGGGAGGGCCTCAAGCGGGATTTCGGGGGGAGGATCGTCTTTCACGGGGCCATGGACAACCAGAAGACCCTCGCCTTCGGCAGCGAGGAGGATGTGCGCCAGGAGGTGCGCGACAACATCGCCATCCTCGGCGCTGGGGGCGGTTACATCCTCGGCCCCTGCCACAACCTGCAGCCCCTCACTCCACCAGAGCTCATCGTCGCCATGTACGACGAGGCCTACGCCTGCGGGTGGTACGGCTAGCCCTGGGGGCCAAGCCTCCCGCTGCGGCCCCGGCGGCGAGGCCACCGTGCAGGAAGTTTGGCAGCCGAGCCTTGGGCTGGGCGAGGGCAGCGCGCATAATGGACAGGCGCTGATTTCTGGGCCTATCCTTGGGGCAGGAAACTTGCTCCAAGCGAGGTGGCCTCGATGAGCCGTGCCGCGCGGATGGCCGATAGGGCTCAGCGCCTGAACCGGGAAGCGCTGGCGGAAGCGCGCAACTCGCCATTCCTGTACGCTCTTTCCATTGGCGGCATAACCGCCTGGGCTTTTGTCGATGGCATAGGCAGCCCAAGGCAGTGGGCCGTCCTCATCAATGCGGCTCTGCTTGCGCCCCTGGCCCTATTCTTGCTCAGGCTCAACAAGCGCCGCCCCTGGCTTGTCAGCACATGCCTGGTGATCCTTGCCTTCGTCGACGTTAGCTTCTGCTACGCGTTCCTGGGGCTGCAGGCGGCCGCGCCACTTTACACCTTGCCCGTTCTCCTGGCCGCAACCCTCCTGCACCCGGCTGCCGCCATACCTGCGGCAGTTGCAGCACTGGCCATAGTGCGGGCGCCAAGTGCGCCCCCGCCACCAGGTGTGGAGTTGACTGTGATTCTCGTTGCTGCCGCTGCTGCCCTCCTGCAGTGGCCTGGCTACAGCTTCATGGGCTGGGCGTGGCGCTCGGCAGCGCGCGCCACCCAGCTTGCTGAGCAGCTGCGCAACAGGCAGGGCGAGCTCAACCGGCTCGTGCAGGCGCTGGACCTCACCAACCGGCTGTTGCAGCGCACGAACCACGAGCTTGCGCTTGCCCGACGCGAGGCGGAGGAGCAAAGGCAGCTCAAGGAGGAGTTTGCGCGCAACATCAGCCACGAGATGCGCACTCCGCTCAACATCATCCTTGGGTTCAGCGAGATCATGTACCGCACACCAGAAGTCTACGGAGACTTTGCCTGGCCACCGACGCTGCGCCGCGATATCGCCGAGATCCGCCGCAGCGCCCGTTACCTCTCGGATTTCGTGGACGACATCCTGGACCTGGCGCGGGTGGAGAGCGCGCAACTGCCCCTGCGGCGGGAGCCAACCGACATTGGGGCCATTGTCGAGGAAGCGGCGGAGGTGGGCCGCAGGCTCCTTGCCGAAAAGAGCGTGCAGCTCCTGGTCCAGCTGCCGGCAGGGTTGCCGCCAGTGCCAGTGGACCGCGTCCGCATCCGGCAGGTGCTCATCAACCTGCTTGCCAACGCGGCCCGCTATACGGAGCAAGGGCACATACGCGTGAGCGCTGCACAGAAAGGGAGCGAGCTCGTCATCTCGGTGAGCGACACCGGCGCCGGTATCCCGCCAGACCAGCTGGAGACGATCTTCGACGAGTTCCGGCAGGTGGACGCCTGGCGCCCTGCAGCCCTGGAGGGAAAGGGCCTGGGGCTTGCCATCGCGCGCCGGTTTGTGCAGGCGCATGGCGGGCGCATCTGGGCCGAAAGCGAGCTCGGCAGGGGCAGCACCTTCTACTTCTCGCTGCCGCTTGAGCGCAAGGATTTCTCGCGCCTGCGGCAGACAAGCGCGGCGCCTCTGCCCACAAACCCCTATGCCAACACCGTCGTGCTCCTGGGCAGCGAGGCAAGCGTTGCGTACTTGGCTCGCCACGTGGAGGGCTTCCGCTTCATCCTCGCGCGCACGCCGGAGGAGCTCTCACAAAGGGTGAGCGAGCTGCACCCCGCCGCAGTCGTCGCCGAAGAGGGCCTGGAGATCCCAGAGGAAGCGCTGCCGCCAGGCGTGCCCTTGGTTTCTTGCCAGCTTCCTCGTCATGGCGATGCCGGGACGCTGGCCGGCTTTGCCGCCCGCCTCAATAAGCCTGTCGAGCAGGAGCAGCTGCTCGCCATGCTCTCGCGTTTTCTCCCGCAAGGCGGGGAGGTGCTGGTGGTGGATGACGACCGCGCCTTCGTGCAGCTCATCCTGCGCATGCTCGAGGCGCAGGGCAACGGCTACCGGGCACGCTATGCTTACGGCGGCGAGGAGGCACTGCGCAAGATGCGCGAGCGCCCGCCGAGCCTTGTGCTGCTGGATCTCGTGATGCCTGGGCTGGATGGGTTTGCGGTGTTGCGTGCCATGCAGGCGGAACAGGCACTCGCCCGGGTGCCGGTGGTGGCGGTGACCGGCATCAGCACGGAGGAGAGGGCGCGCGCAAAGAGGCATAGCTTTGCCGTGAGAAAACGGGCCGGCCTGCGGGAAAGGGAGCTCCTTGCCCTGTTGCGGGCGGTATTGGAGGCAGTGCAGGCCGAGTACGCCTAGAGCTCTTCCAAGCAGCGGCGCAAGGCAGCCAGCAGCTCAAACTGGGAGATCGGTTTCTTTAGGAACACCCTTGCGCCCAGCACCGCGGCAAGCTCTGGGTCGTCGAAAACGGAGCAGACAATGACGGGAATGCGCGCCGTGGCTGGCTGAGCGCGCAAAAGCTGCAACACGCTCCAGCCATCGAGGCGCGGCATCATGATGTCCAGAATGATGGCGGCGGGCCGAAGGTGAGTGGCCATATCGTAGACGGCGCGCGGGTCCGTGGCACCGACTAGCTGCCACTCGGCGCTCTGGGAGAGGTAGCGGCGGTACAGCTCTATCGCCCCCTCGTTATCCTCCACAACCAGGACAAGGTGCGGCTCCACGGCGGGCACCTGCAGGCAGAGCCGGACATTCTTGCCCTCACGGCCCACGGAAAGCTGCAGCCCCTGACGCACGGCAAGCTGCATCAGCGCCTCAAGAGGAGCCTGGCGGACTGGTTGCCGCTCCTCGCAGAACTCCAGGCTGAGCCGGAGTGCCCGCCTGGGCAGGGCGCACAGGCGGACGATCACCGCTGCGCTCGCCTGGATGGCAAGGCTCAGCATCTGGATGACGATCTGGCGCAGGATCCCTTCATCCGCGCTCACAGGAGGCAGCTTCTCCTCAACGTCGCAGGAAACGCAAGCACCAAGCCTCTGCACGAGAGGCGCCACAGCCTCAAGCGCACTGCGCAGAAGGGCTGCCAGATCCAGGTTCTTGGGCCTGGGCACAAGCCTCTCGAGCTCCTGCGCCAGGGGGTCCGCCTGGCCAGCAGCTGCAGGGGGAGTGGCGGCATGAGTGAGCCCCGGCACATACGAACGCAGGATGGCCAGAAGCTCCTCGTGAGCGCGCTGCAGGTCGCGGTAGGCTTGGCGCTCGCTGAGATCCAGCTCCTGAGCGACGAGGGCAACGCTCAGCCCCTCGACGTAGCGCAGGTTGAGGACGTCGTAGGAGCGGCTGGCACGGCTGCCGAAGCGCGCCTCGCGCGCTGGCCGCAGGAGCTCTATGGCATCCAGGAGAAGGCCGCGCAGTTTCTGCGCCCTGGCGCGCACGTCCGGGATGCTCGCCACATCCGGCAACGCCTGCGCCAGTGCGCAACTGGCCAGAGGCACGCTCTCGTAAAGGTGCTCGAGCGCCTCCCGAACATGATCGGCGGATATGGAAAGCTGCGCCACCACGCTCACCCCAACAACCAGCGGCCGTGCGGCTGCACGTGCGCCTTTACACACATACTACACCGCCCTGCACAGAGGGCCAACCTGCGCGCAGAGCCAGCGCGGCCCAAGATGTCAGGTGCATGTCAGGTAGAAGGCAGAAACGCCCCGCCGCGAGCCCTATAATTGGCTAGAGCCTTGTTGCCTGGGCCAAAGGCTTAGCTGCGCTATTCTGGCGCAGGATCCCCGCACGATGCCCGGGCAGAGGCAGCGCTTGCAGAGCGAGGAGGTGAGGCAGCATGGGCATCAGGAAGGAGATGAACAGGCGACAGTTCCTCAGAGGCGCGGCAGGCGGCTTGCTGGCCTACGGGCTCAGCTCGGCCCTGGCTGGCTGTGCTGGCACGCCGGCCCCGCAAGTGATCAGAGAGACGGTCGAGGTTGAACGGACAGTTGTGGTGGAGAAGATGGTCACGCCGACCCCAGCTCCTGCCGGGCCAATCACAATCGTGGCCACCTCCCAAATGGGCGTTGAGACGTGGGATGGCTCACTGAAACGGGCCCAGGAGCGGTTCCCCAATATCATTCTCAAGGTCGATCAGACCAGCATGCCGGGAGGCTGGTCCGGCTATGCGGACCTGGTGATCACCAGGCTGGCTGGTGGGGAGCAGCTGGATCTTGTCATGATAGCGATTGAAGGACTGCCACTTCTCTCAGTCAAGAAGGCTATCCGTCCGTTGGACCCGTTCATCGATGCGGATCCTGAAGCCAAGAGGATGCTCACGGAGGATACGCACCCCCTGCTGCGCAAGATGCTAATGTGGGAAGGGCAGCAGATGGAGTTCCCATTCTCTTGGAACAACATGGTCATGTACTACAACACTGCTATCTTCGAAAAGAAGGGAGTTGCACCGCCAGCAAAGGACTGGACATGGGACGACTTCCTGGCCACGTGCCTGCAGATTGCGGACGTCAAGGGCACTGCCGAGGACCTGTACGCCTATTCCTTCTGGGGAGCGGGCATGTTCGGTATGTGCGCATGGTACTTCGTGAATGACA
>JAPWUW010000062.1 GCA_028275325.1 Anaerolineae bacterium
GGTACGGCAACGAGCTCGTCCGGGAGTGCACTTGGCCAATACCGAGCTTCAGCACTGTAGCCTGGGAACGCGGCTGCGTCTATGTCGGCCAGCACGCGATAAAGGTCCCTGAGAACGCATCTCTGGGCGTAGGCACACTTCTGGTCAGCGCGAGAGTTGGCCAGGATGGCCCAGTGCTGCTGCCTTCCAGCGCTGACAAGAGTGGCCTCGTGGACGAGTGGATCCCCGTTGCGCGGCCATTGATCGGACGAATGCGGACAGTCGCCTCTTTGAGTTTGCCGCCGGAGCGCACCTGCCGTTTCGTGTTTGGGCAAGAGATCAGCCTGCTGGGATATGAGCTGGCAAGGCGTCGGGAGGCGGCTAGCGACGCGCTTGCCCTGACGCTCTACTGGCAGGCGCGGCAGCCGCCTGAGCACAATTACGTTGTGTTTGTACATATCTTGGACGAGACAGGCCGGCTGGTGGCGCAGCAGGATGGCGAGCCGTGTGCCGGCCAATGCCCGACGGCGGCGTGGCCGGCGGGCGCGATCGTCGTCGACAGGCACCAAGCCATCCTGCTGCCAGAGGGTCTCCAGGCAGGCCAGTACCGAGTTGTCGTCGGCATGTACACGTGGCCCGGCCTGGAGCGGCTGCTCGTAACTATCGATGACGAGCCGGCAGGGGATGCTGCTACGGTGGCAACGATAAGCACCGGCGGGTAGGGCATTGGTCCTGCGATGCTGCGCTGGAGCGAGCGGCTTCTGCAACCCCCTCCGGTGTGCTGCGCGCTAGCGATTATCTCCCAGGACCCGCTGCAATCGCTTTGTGCTTCCACCGTTGTCGACGGCTACGGCCCAGTCGGCAGCCTGGAGCCGGAGCGAGCCGCGGGGAACCAGCACCTATGTGCCGCGGTAGACAGCTATCAGGAGGCAGTTTTCTAGCAGGTGAAGCTCTGCCAAGGTGGCTCCGTCTGCCCTGCTCCCGGGGCGCACCCGCCACTCGACAAACCGTGCTTGATCCTGGCCGGGAAAGCCCTGGGAGCGCAGAAACGCGCGGCTGTGGGCACGCCGCACTGCAGCCTCCCTGTAGGCGGCAATGATGTCCTGGCGCCGCAGGAGCCCGAGAAGCTTCCTCTGATCTTGCCGGGAGACGACCGGAAGCCGGCCTAGACCCCGCGCTGACATGCGCCAGAGTGCTTCAGGTACTGGTTCGTCGGGGACGGCAACGATTAGGGTCGACGTGGCGATATCTCCAACCTTGAGCGTTGCTATGGCTCCATTGCTGTGAGCCAGCGTACCCTCGAGGTCGCTTATGGTCAACACCCCCACCAGGTTTCTCGCCGCGTCCCCTAGCGGGAAGCCGTGGTGATGTGCGCGCAGGATCATTTCTTCCAGCTTCTCGACTGGCCACTCGGCCGGTACGGCCTCACAGTCGAAGCTCATTACCTCGCCAACTGTGACCTGTTGCAGGAGATCGCCCGCTGGGGCGGGCAGATGCAACCCGTGCCGCTTGAGCTTAAGAGTGTAGATTGAATCCTGTCCGAGGTGCTGGCTGATGAGCGTAGCAATTACAGTTGCCAGCATCAATGGCAGGATGAGCCCGTAATCTCTGGTCATCTCGAAAACCACAAGCATGGCCGTAAGCGGGGCATGAGCGGCGGCTGCGAACATGGCGGCCATGCCGACCACAGCATACGGACCAGGGGTAGCCGTCAGGCCCGTCAGGCTCGAGAAGGCTCGACCAAACGCGCAGCCGAACGCCGCACCCATGAAAAGCAATGGTGCGAAGACACCGCCAGAACCTCCCGAGCCAAGCGTGGCGCTTGTCGCGACTATCTTGAGGAGCGAGAGGATCAGTGCACCGCCGAGAGTCAGCTCCCCATGCAGCGCGTGCTCAGTTGTGAGGTAACCGGAACCGAAGAGTTGTGGCAACCAGATGCCAAGCAAGCCCACAAGAAGGCCGCCCATCGCCGGCAGCGCCCAGCCGGGCACTGGAAGCTGCTCGAAGCGATCTTCTGTCCAGTAGAGCACCAGGCTGAAACCAAACCCCACGCAAGCTGCGGCTGCACCGAGCAGGGCGTAGAGTGGGAGCTCGCCCCAAAGCAATAGCGCATAGGCTGGCACCGTAAAGGCAGGAGCATCACCGAGAAGCGCTCGTGCCACGACGCTGCCACCGACGCAGAGACAACAACCCCGGCAAAACCGGGTACCGTCATCTCAGGAGCAATAACTTCCAGCGAGAACATCACTCCGGCAATTGGCGTGTTGAACGTGGCTGCTATGCCCGCGGCGGCGCCACAGGCAACGAGGGCCTTGATGCCTTCAGGTGGCAGCCTGAACAGCTGCCCGACGACGGAACCCAGGGCTGAGCCGATCTGGACCACTGGCCCTTCCCGCCCCGCAGAGCCACTGGAGCCAATCGTGAGTGCAGAGGCCAGAGCCTTGACAACAGCAACGCGGGATCTGATACGGCCACCCCGCAGGGCCACTGCCTCCATCACCTGCGGAACGCCATGGCCACGGGCCTCGCGAGCCCAGAAATGGACCAAAGGGCTGGCCACGAGGCTTCCTAGAGCAGGTATGACAAGAACGCTGGCTCGGCCCGCAAACCTCAAGGCCTCTCCAAGGTGGCCGAATAGCACTCCCTGTACAAGCAGGAGAAGCTGCGAGAAAACGTAGGGCCAGATGCCACTTATCAGGCCAGCCGAGAGAGCAAGCCAAATGCCAACGACAGGGCTGACTGCATACCCGTTGCCCCGCAGAGCCGCCGGCCTTTGTTTGGTCTTTCAAAGCGCAGCAGGAACGCAAAAGCACGGCCCACCCTTCTTCTCATTTCTCGTCACCAAGAGCGGCCAGACTTAGTGCTGCTCCACATGCAAGCGGGCTCCATTGTACTACCGCTTGGGCCCGAAACCGGAAAAAGGGGCGGCGTTGTGTGTTTGTTGCTTGGCCAAACGAACTGGTGTTGCTTTCCCGTGCGCAGGAGGGGCTGTATACTCTCACTAAGCGGTCTGCGGCGTGGCTTGCGCCGCGCTCCGTGGGCCGGAGTGAGGTGCTGGCTGGCTATGCTCGGAGGGCAGGGCGTACCAGGCGAGTTTCTCAAGCAGGTGCACGATGCCCTGGCTCATCTTTTCGATATCGCGTACCTCCAGAAGCATCCACTTGCTGCCGTCCTTGTGCCCGCGGATGTGGCCGACCCAAAGGCCAGGGCGCAGCTCCTGCGGGAGCGGCTCCTGGAGGCGATTGGAGACCTGAAGCCGCCGCCGAACGTATCGCCGCGCGAGCTGGCCTACAGGCCCTATGGCATTCTGAGGCATCGCTTTGTCGAGGGGCTGACGCCAGAAGAGGTCCAGGAGAGGCTCTCGCTCAGCAGGCGCCAATACTTCCGCGAGCAGCAGCGTGCCTGTGAAGCGGTGGCATCGATCCTGTGGCAGAGGCGGCTTGTTCAAGCTGAAGAGGAGGTAGCCGGGCAGTCCTTTCACCAGGAACTGGAGGAGCTGGGGCTTCAGCCGCAGACCTTCTCCCTACAGGCGTGCCTGGAGCAGGCGCTTGCGGCCCTGCGGCCACTCGCGGATCGGCGTGGCGTTGCCCTCTCCTGCGAGTGCGAGCAAGTGACGGCTTTTGCCGATCCGGTGGTGACGCGCCAGGCCCTCATCAGCCTTCTCAGCGCCCTGGTGCAGCTTGGCGAATGCGCTTACTACGAACTGCGCTTGCACAGCGACGATCGCTGGGCGATCCTGACGGTGAGCGGCTTGCCGCCCGCTGCGCTCGAGGCCGCTGGAGAGGGAGAGGAACTGCTGCAGGCAAGAAGGTTGGCCGAGCGCGCGGGCGGCCAGCTATTCCTCGTGCCCGACAAGGGGCTTGCACAGCTGAGGCTGCCAAGCGCGCGAGAGGAACTCGTCGTCATTGTGGACGATAACCCCAAGACATTGCAGCTTTTTCAGCGCTACCTTTCCCCGTATCGCTACAGGCTGGCGCTGGTGCAGCAGAGCGTGGAAGCGTTGCAATGCATCCGCAAGTTGCAGCCGGATATTGTCGTGCTCGATGTCATGATGCGCGATGTCGATGGCTGGCAGATACTCCAGACGATCAAGACCGATCCGCAGACGCGGCATATCCCCGTCATCGTCTGCACTGTGCTGGCAGAAGAAGCGCTGGCGCGCACCATTGGTGCCGAGGGCTACCTGCGCAAGCCGGTCACGCAGACGGACCTGGTGCTGGCTCTGGCACGCGTTCGTAAGGCTGCAGATGCCTTGCCCTGACAGTGCCCAAGGCCACATTCAGCCATTGTGTGAGCTCCAGGGCGCTGAAGTGCTTGCCCCGGCGCACGGCGACAAGCCCTTGCCCCAATGAAGCGACATCCCGCTGGAAGCCGTAGGCGGTGATGGCGACAACCGGCAGTTCTTTCCCCCAGCTGCGCTCCCGCAGCCAGTGCAGCACCTGGAGCCCATCCATCTTGGGCAGGATGAGGTCAAGCAGCAGGACATCCGGGCGGCGCAGGAGGAGGCTTAGCGCCTCCTCGCCGTCGTAGGCCTCCCATACCTCCACTGCAATCCCCGCTGCGCGCAGAGAGCGGCGCACAAGCCGGCCGACAGCTGGGTCGTCATCCACAACGAGCAGTGTCCGTAGCTGAGGGGCAGCGCGCCGCAGAACCTGCAGCAGCTGATCGGCTGTGAAAGGCTTCATCAGGCACTGGTCGAACCCCTCTGCTAGGGCCAAATGCCGCTCCAAGGGCAGGGAGCACGACACAACAGGAAGGTAGATATCGGCCGTTGCTTCGGCCAGCGCCCGGGCGCAGGAAGCGTCCTCGTCATCTGCGGCCGAGAGGATAGCCATATCGGCCTGCGCTTCCCTGGCCAGCCGCGCTGCGGCTGGCACATCTGGGGCCTCAAGCACCTCCACGTCCGGCAGGTAGCGCCGCAGCAGGCGAGGGAATTCAGGCGGTTCGCTCAGTGTGATGAGCCGCCAAGGCCTTTGTGGCCTGGCCGCGGGATAGCGCCAGCCGGCAGGGAGCTTGGCCTCCTGCGCTTGCACCAGGGCTTTGTTCGGCAGGGGCAGGGTGAAGTGGAAGGTGCTTCCCTTGCCGACCTCGCTCTCTGCCCAGATCCGCCCGCTGTGCAATGACACAAACTCACGGCAGATGGCAAGCCCAAGCCCCGTCCCGCCGTATTTGCGCCGCAATGAGCCGTCGACCTGGTAGAACTCAGAGAAGATATCCTTTAGCTGATCCGGAGGGATGCCCACACCCGTGTCTTCGACGACGACTTCCACCTCGTCGCTGCGCGCAAACGCGCGCACGGTGATGCCGCCACGCTCCGTGAACCGCGCGGCATTGTTGAGCAGGTTGAGGAGCACCTGGCGGATCCTGGTTGGGTCGGCGTACAGGGGTGGCAACTCCTGCGGCACTTCCAGGCGCAGGTAAAGATCGCGCCCCCGCAGGAGGCTGCGCGCCGTTTCCACAGCGTCGGCAATGAGGGGAGCTAGGTTCACCTTTTCTTTACTGAGCGGCAGCCGTGCTGCATCTATCTGCGCCAGGTCCAGCACGTCATCGATGAGCCGCAGGAGGTGCTGTGCGCTCTCGTATATTTCCTGTATGTCGGCCCGGAGCTCCGGAGTCCACCGGACCCCTTCGTAGCTTTCTGGAGAGGCGTACATCATCTGCGAGAAGCCGACGATGAGGTGCAGCGGCGTGCGCAGCTCGTGGCTGATGTTGGCGGCGAAGCGGCTTTTCATCTGGCGAGCGCGTTCGGCTTCCTCTCGCGCTGCGGCCAGGTCGTATGTTGTGCGCTTGAGCAGGGCATTGGCATCGGCAAGGTCGCGCATTGTGCGCCTGAGTTTTGCTCGCTGGACCTGGAGCTCGCGCATGTTGTTCCAGGATTCCTCGTAGCCCCTCAGCGCCCAGTGCAATACAGTGTGCAGGTTGTGAGCACCCCACCATCCCACGGCAGCCTGCGCCCAGAAAAGGCTGGCAGCGGGCAAAAGAAGGTCAGGTCCCCACCGACCGGGGGCTGCCCAGGCGGCAAGGAGCAGGCAAATGGTGCTCGCGCCGGCCAGCAGGAAACCCGCTGCAGGCCCGGCGACAAGCGGCCCCGCGGCAATGAGCACAAGGAACGTGAATGGGGCGACCGTCAGCCTCTGAACAAGAAGCGCCACGAGCCCAATGGCAAGGCTGCCCAGCATGAACCACGCCGAGCGGCTGGCAGTGTGGCCGCGCAGGGCCAACAGGCCAAGGCCCAGGGCCGCCAGTGAGAACGGCATGGCAAGCGGCCGCCAGTAAAAGGCCGGGTGCATGGCAAGTGCCTGCCCCAGTAGCCACACGTAGCCCACGACCAAAGCCGCAAGAGAGAGGGCATCGTAGCCGCGCTCCTGAAGGTGGCGCAGCTCGCCACTCCAATCCGCCCGGTAGAGCGGCGTCGGACGATCTGGGGCGAACTCCTCGTAAACCATGGTGGTACCTCAGCCTGCTGCAGGCAGGGGGCGCAATCCCGCCCACCCCAGCCCGATTATAGATTCCATGCCACCCGGGCGGCGGAAAAGGCGCTTATCTGCCCTATGGTTGCGCAAGCGTCCGCAGCTTCCCGCTTCGCCCGGTGAAGGGCGCAGGCGCAGCCTACGCTGCGGCGGCAAGGATAGCCTTTGCCCGCTCGACAGCTGTCGTCATGGCGCCCACGAGCGCCTCCATCTGCTCTTCTTGCCAATCCAAAAGCCCAAGCGCCCGCTCATCCAGCGGGTAGCGCATGCCATCGAGCCCAAGCCCAATGCCGGCCATCAATGCGGCAGCATCGGCGATGTGCAGGGCAGCAGCAAAAGGCAGGTCGAGGACAGCAGCGGAAGGGCGGTGGTGATAGGCCACTGCCTCAATGACGCGGTCCGGCAGGTTCCAGGTCCGCACGATCACGGCGCTGAGCTCAGCGTGGTCCATGCCTAGCAACTCCTTTTCCAGTGCCGTAAAAGGCTGGTCCTCGCTTGCGTTGCCCTGGCCCCAGTTGCTGGCATGCGCAAGGAGGGCTTCAGCGGCAAGCTTGCCCACGTCGTGCAGCAGCCCTGCGACGTATGCCTCTGAGAGTGGGCCGATGCCACGCCGCTGCGCCACTTGCCGTGCCCCTTCTGCGACGGCCACGGAGTGAAGCCACAGGGCCTCGCGCTCGAGGAGATAGGCTGGCACCTCGCGGCTGAGGAGACGAACAGTCGACAGGGCAAGCAGCATCTCCTCCACAGCGGCGAAGCCCAGGAAGCCAATGGCTTCGTCCAGCGAGGTGACGCGTCGTGGCAGCCCGTAATAAGCTGAGTTCACAGCCCGCAGGAAATGCCCCGCCAGGGCCGGGTCCAAGGCGATCACCTCGGCCACCTGAGCACGCTTGGCATCCGGCTCGTGCAGCAGCGCGAGGGCCCTGGTGACCACTTGCGGTATGGGAGGCAGCGCGTTCAGGAACTGGGCCAGCGCCTTTTGCCGTGCTCCTTGCTCGCTCATGTACATGTCCTGATGAGAGGGTGCTCCTATGATAGCCTAAGGCGTGGCTGTTCAGCGACTTGCCAAGAGTTGCCTGGTGTGCTTGCTGGAGCGCAGGCCCGGTGCTAAACTTGCGCGCAAGCGAGGATTGGGGGTGTTTGGGCAGGTGGCGCAGAGAGGGCCTTTGTCGAGCCGAAAGTGCAGCAAGAAAGCGGCGATATTTTCCCGCTGGCCTGGCTGAGCTGCGGCCCAAGCCTCTAGTGAGGGCAATCAGGGCGGCCGACTGGCCAGGAAAGGCAGGGGCCGCCTTTGCTTTTGGTTGACCTTGGCCGGCAGAGGGCATTGCCCGGGAGGTCAGTAGGATGCCACTGGATAATTTCGCCATAATAGAATCGACGCTTCGGGAAGGAGAGCAATTCGTTGGCGCCAACTTCACGCCGGAGCAGAAGGTGGAGATTGCCCAGGCGTTGGATGAGTTTGGCGTGGAGTACATCGAGGTCACTTCGCCTGCGGCCAGCCCGCAGAGCTTTGCTGACTGCAAACGCATTGCCTCTCTCGGGCTGAAGGCCAAAGTGCTCACGCACACGCGCTGCACGCTCGAGGATGCCAAGCTTGCGGTGGACACGGGTGTCCATGGTGTGGACGTTGTCTTCGGCACGTCGCCGCAGCTGCGCGAGCACAGCCACGGCAAGAGCGTCGAGTACATCATCGAGCAGGCCATCAAGGTCGTGAGCTTTCTCAAGAGCCAGGGCGTGGAGGTCCGCTTCAGCTCTGAGGATTCCTTCCGCAGCGATGTGAAGGATTTATTTCACATTTACCTCGCGGTAGATCAAATAGGCGTGAATCGTATCGGGCTTGCGGACACGGTTGGCGTGGCTACGCCGATGCAGGTGTACGAGCTGGTGCGCATGCTGCGCCAGGTGGTCTACGCCGATATTGAGTTCCACGCCCACAACGACACGGGCTGTGCCATTGCCAACAGTTTCGCTGCGCTTATGGCTGGGGCCACCCACATCGACACCAGCGTGCTTGGTATCGGGGAGCGCAATGGGATCACGCCGCTCGGGGGGTTCATCGCGCGCATGTATTCGGTGAACAAGGAGCTTGTGCGCCGCAAGTACAACTTGCCCAAGCTCAAGGAATTGGACCAGCTTGTGGCGGATATTGTGGGTGTAACGATTCCTTTCAACAACTACATTACGGGCATCACCGCCTTCACGCACAAGGCCGGGATCCATGCCAAGGCGGTGCTGCGCAGCCCCGAAACGTACGAGATTCTGGACCCGACCGATTTTGGCCTGACGCGCTATGTCTCCATCGCGCACAGGCTCACTGGCTGGAATGCTATAAAGCACCGGGCCGATCAGCTCGGGCTGCAGCTTTCGGAGGAGGAGCTCAAACAGGTGACGGCGCACATCAAGGCCCTGGCGGATGTGAAGCCTCTCAAGCTTGCTGATGTGGATGAAATCCTGCTGCGCTGGGCAGCTTCTGATGGGCGCGAAAGCCGGCCAGCAAGTGGGGAGGGCGGGCAGATGAGCCTGGAGGGGCGCAGTGGCTGAACCGAAGACCCTGGCTGAGAAGATCATCTCTCGCGCTGCTGGTCATGAGGTGACGGCAGGGGACCTAGCTGTCGTGCGCGTGGGCATGGCCATGAGTGTGGACAGCATTGCCCCCAGTGTGATCAAGATCATGCGCGAGGAACTCGGCGTCCCGCATGTGGCTGATCCGGAGCGGGTGGCCATCTTCATTGACCATGTGGCGCCGGCCTGCAACGTGGCGACGGCTGAGGGCCAGGCCGTCGTGCGCCGCTTTGTCCTGGAGGAGGGCATTCGGCATTTCTACGATGTCGGGCGAGGGATCTGCCATCAGGTGATGGTCGAGGAGAACCTGGCCCGCCCTGGCGAGGTGATCGTGGGCTCGGACTCGCACTCCACATCGTACGGGGCCATCGGGGCGTTTGGCACAGGCATGGGAGCGACGGATGTGGCCATTGCCTTTGCCACCGGCCGCACCTGGCTCAAGGTGCCGGAGACGATCCGGGTGCAGCTTGTGGGGGACCTGCCCAGAGGCGTCATGGCGAAGGATGCGGCGCTTTGGCTCATCGGCAAGCTCGGCATCGATGGCGCGACGTACAAGGCGGTGGAGTTCCATGGGGCACATCGGCTCAGCCTGGCCTCGCGGCTCAGCCTCTGCTGCATGACAACTGAGCTTGGCGCCAAGGCCGGCATGGTGGCCTTCCCGCGCGAGGAGCTAGAGGCACGGGGGCTGCCGGCCTGGCTTTACCCTGAGCCTTCGGCAAGCTACGAGCAGACAGTGGAGATCCGGCTCGATGAGCTGGAACCGCAGGTTGCCTCCCCAGACGATGTGGACAATGTGAGCCCAGTGAGCGAGGTGGCGGGGACGCGGATCGATCAGGTCTTCATCGGCACGTGTACCAACGGCCGGCTGGAGGATCTGCAGGCCGCGGCAAGCATACTGCGAGGGCGGCGTATCGCCAGCCATGTGCGCCTGATCGTTATCCCGGCCTCCGGGCGGGTGCTGAAGGAAGCGATTGCCGACGGGACGATGCTTGCATTGCTTGAAGCTGGGGCCACAATAGGCACGCCGGGCTGCGGCCCCTGCATTGGCAGGCACATGGGCGTGCTTGCGGCCGGAGAAGCGTGTTTTTCCACAGGCAACCGCAACTTCCGCGGCCGGATGGGCTCCGCGGATGCGGCTATCTACCTTGGCTCGCCCTTAACTGCAGCAGCCACGGCTGTGGTTGGCGCTATCGCGGATCCACGGTCGTTGCTGTAGGCTCAAGCAGTGGGGTGCCCTCTGGAGGAGAGGAAGCTCGTGGCAAGGGTGTGGAAATTTGGCGACGATGTGGATACGGATCAAATTGTCCCGGGCCGATATGCTCCATACATGACGAGTGAGGCGGAGTTCTTCCGCTATGCCTTTATAGAGCACAGGCCAGAGTTCGCGCAGAATGTGCGGCCGGGTGATATCATCGTGGCTGGGGATAACTTCGGCTGCGGTTCTTCCCGGGAGTACGCGCCGCTGGCACTGAAGAAGCTTGGCATTGCGGCGATCATCGCCAATAGTTTCGCGCGCATCTTTTTCCGTAACGCTATAAACCTCGGCATCCCCCTTTTTGAAGACCGCGCGGCCGTTTCCGCTTTGGCTGATGGGGAAGAGGTGGAGCTGGATGTGGCAAATGGCCTGCTGCGCACCGCGTCCGGGCAGATCCAGCTGCGCAAGCCCCCAGCTTTCGTGCAGGAGATACTGGCCGCAGGCACCATTGTCGATTACCTGCGCCGGTATGGGCGTTTCCCAGGGGAGTGATGCAGAATGGACCTTGCCGCGTTGCAGGAGGAGGTGGAGGCTTTCGTCCGCGCACAGGGCTGGTATGACGCTCGCTCAGCGCGGCCGCAAACGCCGCGCAACATCGCCATATGTTTGGCCTTGGAGGCGGCAGAGGTCCTGGAACACTTTCAATGGTCAGAAGAACCGCGCGATAGAGAGGCTCTGGAAGGCGAGCTTGCGGACGTGTGCCATTACCTTCTGCAGCTTTGCAGCCTTCTTGGCGTGAACCTGGAAGAGGCCGTGCAGCGCAAGCTCGCGGCCAATAGGGCGCGGAGCTGGTGATGTACCGGGTCGTCCTCATTCCCGGCGATGGCATTGGGCAGGAGGTAATTCCCGCGGCAGCTTCGGTGCTCATGGCCACCGGCCTGCCCATTTGCTTCGAGGAAGCGCAGGCTGGTTGGGGTTGCTTCCAGAAGTATGGGGTTGCCCTGCCGGAGAGCACGGTCCGCATGCTGGAGGCGGCTGATGCTGCCCTTTTCGGTGCCGTGTCCTCTCCCTCTCAGCGGGTGGAAGGTTACCGAAGCCCAATAGTTGCGCTGCGCCAGCGGTTCGACCTTTATGCCAACGTGCGGCCTATCTTCTCCCTGCCAGTGCCCGGCAGCCGACAGGGGGTGGATTTTGTGATTGTGCGGGAGAACACCGAAGGGCTTTATGCGGGGCGGGAGCGCCGCGAGGGCGACACGGCCGTAGCGGAAAGGGTGATCACGCGGCGCGCGAGCGAGCGCATAGCGCGCTTTGCCTGCGAACTAGCGCGCCGCAGGCGGGGGCACTTGACCATCGTGCACAAGGCCAACATCCTGCGCGAGAGCGATGGCCTCTTCCGAGAGGCGGCGCTGTCGGTGGCGCTTGGCTACCCGGAGCTGGAGCTGGATGAGCTGCTGGTGGACACAGCAGCCATGAAGCTCATCCAGACCCCGGAGTGGTTCGACGTTCTGGTGACAACAAACCTCTTTGGAGATATCCTTTCGGACGAGGCGGCGGCGCTCGTCGGCGGGCTGGGTGTGGCCGCTTCAGGGAACATTGGCGATACCCATGCCATTTTCGAGCCGGTCCATGGCTCTGCTCCCGATATTGCGGGCAAGGGTATTGCCAACCCGACGGCAGCGATCCTTGCGAGCGCCATGCTGCTTGAGCATCTGGGGGAGC
>JAPWUW010000003.1 GCA_028275325.1 Anaerolineae bacterium
AGCACGGCGCCCAGCTTGCCCGTGGCCGCAAGCTCTTGCGCTGCTTGCGCGAAGAGATGCGCTGCTTCCTCCCAACCTTCGGCCACCGGCTCGTGCGTGATCCCCTTGTAGGCCTTCATGGAAAAACGAAACCCCTCCGGCACTCTTTGGCTCATGCGCAGAAGTTGCTTTGGAGACGGGTTGCGGTAAAAGGTGTAGTTCAGCTCGCAAGTATTGAACTCCTGCGCATAGAATTCGAGCCAGTGCCACTGCGCAAGTTGCTCAGGGTAGAAGGGTCCAACCCAATCGTCGTACTGAAAGCCGCTGGTCCCGATATAAATCACAAGCCTCCTACAAGGATCTGCGCGCCTGGATCTGCTGCCGCAGCGCTCTTGCCCCCAGGAACACGAAATAGGCCCCAAAGGCGCAGAGCAACAGCCCACATACCATGATTATCGCCAGGTATCCCGTGCCGCGCAGCATTTGGCGCCCAGAGACAGCAAGTGCAGCTACGCACCCATACCAAAGCCAATCCGAAAGCGTGTGGCCGACGTAGAAGGCACCTAGCCCAGCGGGGCCGTGTTGCAGAGCCAGCGACACATAGCCGATCCCTACCGCCCCCCACCACATGAGCCAAGCTGGGTTCGAGGCACTCACTAACGCCCCCGCAAAGACCGGCGCCACCGGGATAGCCACTTGGGCCACCTCGGCCGCGAGGGCCGCCGGCTCTCGCCAGACGGTAGCAACAACACCGGAGCCCATGTAAACCAACACCACCCCACCGACCAACCCAACGACCCCGGCAACCAGTGGGTGCCGCAGGGCTCTGCCAATGCCCAGAGTCACGCCCAGCACAAGCAGCCCTTCCAGCAATACGTGGCCCAACACAATCCCCATGCTCGGCCAGAAGCGCCCATTCAGGCTCACCGAAAGCACCATGGCAAGCATCGGCCCGGGGATCATCGCGCCTGAAAACCCCACAGCCAATGCGCTGCTGAAGATTCCCCCCACGCTGCGCAACCCACACCTCACCTCTAACGCGCCCAGTCCAGCCCGAACGCCGCGGGCGCGAGCCTTTTCTCACTCAGCGGCAGGCTGAGCCCTTCGTCGCCACAATGCGGCCACGTGCCCCGTCCAACTTGCTCAATTCGACCAGCACACTATCCCCCACCAGTATGCGGCCTCGAAGCATCCTGACCTGTGGTGCCAGGTGCGCCAGGATCACACCACCCCTCTCGAGCCGCACCTCAAAAAGCGTGCGCTCAAGCACACGCTGCACCACACCTGCAAGGGGCTCGGCCCCCTCCTCACATGCCACCATTTTCGCCCTCAAGAGGCGCTTCTTCGCCTCGACTCCCGTCAGCGGTGGGCCCATCAGCCTCAACATTCGCGAGCACTGGGCGCACCTTACTCCCTTCCTGGCCTGGCCCGACAATCCCTGCCGCCGTGAGAAGGTCCAGCAATCTGGCCGCCCTGGGGTACCCGATCCGCAGCCGGCGCTGCAGGTAAGACGCGCTTACAGCGCTCACCTCCTTGGCCACGCGCACTGCCTCTTCGAAGAGCTCGTCCTCGCTATCTTCCCCCTCAAGCAACGCCGACCACGGGCAAACAGCCGGTGGCCCCCAGCGCTTGGCCTGTGCGCGCCAAAACTCCACAAGCCGTTTCGTCTCCTCGTCGGAAACGAACGTTCCCTGCAGGCGCCGCAGCCTGCTTGCCTCCGGGGCCATGAAAAGCATGTCGCCATGCCCGATCAGCGCCTCAGCCCCAGCTGTGTCCAGAATGACGCGCGAGTCCACCTGAGAACTCACGGCAAAAGCGATCCGTGCCGGGAAGTTGGCCTTTATCAGGCCCGTGACTACATCAACAGATGGCCTCTGCGTTGCCACCACGAGGTGAATCCCTGCACCCCTCGCCATCTGGGCCAGGCGGCAGATGGCTTGTTCCACTTCATCAGGTGCCGAAAGCATCAGGTCGGCCAGCTCGTCGATGATTATGACAAGGCGCGGCAACGTTGCCTCAGGCCTCCGGGCTCTGTAGCTCACCAGGTCGCGCGCCCCCGCCTCTGCAAATAGCCTATATCGCTCCTCCATTTGCTTGCTCGCCCAGCGCAGCGCGGCCACCGCCCCGTCGACCTCGACCTCCACGCGCCCCACCAGGTGAGGGATGCCATTGTAGCGCGTGAGCTCGACCCGTTTCGGATCGATCAAGAGCAGCTTCACCTGCTGCGGCGTGCACGAGTACAGAAGGCTTGCGATAATCGCCCCGATGCAGACCGACTTGCCAGAACCAGTGGCGCCAGCGATGAGCAAGTGCGGCAGGCTCTCCAGGGCCACGACAACCGGCATGCCGGCAATGTCTTTGCCAAGCGCAAGCTTAAGCTCACCTTTCGCCTGAGCGTACTCAGGGGATTCCAGGACTTCCCTCATGCAAACCCATTGCACGGCGGCGTTTGGCACCTCGATCCCGATCAGTGGCCTCCCAGGGATGGGCGCCTCAATGCGGATTGGGGCCGCCGCCAGGGCCAGCGCAAGGTCGTCCGCAAGCGCCTTCACCTGGCCCACACGCACCTTCCGGTGAACCACTTTGCCGCGCTCGGTTCTCTTGATATAGCCTGGCTGGAGCCCGAATTGCGTCACTGCTGGCCCTCTCTGGATCTCCACGACCTTGGCTGGGATGCCAAAGCCCGCCAGCGTTTCCTCAATGATCGCAGCCCGCACAGCTTCATCCCCCCCGGCGCCGCCTGTGCCGACCGGCTGATCAAAAAGCGAAAGTGGCGGCAACTCCGTGGTGCCGGCCTCGGCCGGCTCTGCAGCAGCCGGCGCGCTCAATGTTCCGTTCTCCTGCTCCGGAGTGCTCCTGGGGCCGGCTCGCTCGGGCGTGCCAGCTCCCGCCACCACAGGCTCGGCCACAACCCTCTCAGCCCGAACGCGCTGCCGCAGGAGTGCCCGCCGCTGCTCTCTCATTGCCCACGCGCGCTTGGCCTCTTGCAAAGCATAGGCGAGCGCCCTCGTCGCTGCCACTGCCAAAGTGCGCCAGGAGAGCCGCAGTGCAACTCCCACCCCAGCTGCGACACACAACGCCCCACAGGCGAAACTTGCTGCAGGCCCAGCCACCCCGGCTATTGCCCCCGATACCAACCACCCGAGGGTGCCGCCAAAGGCGGCACCGCCTGCCGCCCCAGCAAACACCAGTGCACCTAACCAGATAAGGGCAAGCCCAAGGCTGCGCCTCGTCGGCCGGAGGCTCCTTTTGGAGCGCGGCTTGGCCATCAGGTCCAGGCCGCCAACAAGAACCGCGAGGCACACAGCAGGCGCGCCGATGCCAAACCAGGCAAAGGACTTCTCCGCCACGGCCAGAGCAAGCCGCCCGCGCGTGAGGCCAGCCACAGCGACAAGAGATACTGCCCCCAAAGTGGCCACTGCCAGCCCGACAGCCTCGTGCCAGTGCGCTCGCCACGAGGCCCAAAAATGGAGAGCTCCCTCCTTGAGCGCTGAACGCGGCCTTCGCCTCAAAGCCAGCTTGTCTGCTGGGCTTACTCCTTGCACCACGGGCTCACCCCGACACACCCCTCATGCTGAGCGCTAGCCGGCGGTTATCTCGGTCGATATGCAAGATACGCACCCTGATCTCATCGCCAGGCCGAATGCGACAAAACAGCGGCTCGCCTGCGGGCAGATCTATCTCCGAAATGTGTACCAGGCCCTCGATGTGCTCGTCGATGCTTGCAAACACCCCGAACTCGACCACATGGCGCACCTGTGCTACAACCACCTGACCAACTTGATAGCGCTGCTCTATGCCCTCCCAAGGATCTGGCTGCATCCGCTTCAGGCTCAGGGCGACACGCCGTCGTTCCTTGTCCACAGCCAGCACCAGGGCCTGCACCTTCATGCCAATACACACGAGCTCACGCGGATCCTCAACCCGCCGCCACGAAAGCTCGCTCACGTGGACGAGCCCTTCTATGCCGCCCAGGTCCACAAAAACTCCAAATGGCCGGATGTTACTCACAACGCCCGTGCAGATTGTCCCTTCTCTCAGTTCCTCAAGAAGCTTCTCCCCCTGCAGGCCATCGGGTGTTGCCGCCCGCTCCGAAAGTATGATGCGGTTACGTTCCCTGTCGAGCTCAATGATCCGGCAACGCAGCTCTTGGCCCACATAGGCGGCCATCTGCGCCGCCCGCTCCTCGTCCGTCAGTTCCCGGGGGAGCTCCTTTATCTGCGAAGAGGGCACAAACCCCTGCAAGCCGTTCACCTTCACGAGAAGCCCGCCGCGGTTGTAGCCTGTGGCCTTGACCGTCAGGACCTGCATGGAGTGCAAACACTCCTCAAGCTGCTTCCAGCAAGCCTCCTCCTCGGCATCCACAACCTTCCTCGACCCGGGCCGACACACGAGCCTGCGGTACCCCTCCACGGCAAGGCAGACACCGCCCGTGCCACAGTAGACGAGGGGCAGCTCGGCCTCCAGCCGCTCCTGGCGCATGAGCATTGACCAATACGCCTCATCACGGGCCCAAAGCGTCTGGCTCGCGATGCCTTCTCTTTCCCACATGCCCAATCCCTCTCTAACAACCATTTCCCCACTTTTTGCCGACCATGCCATTATAGGTTCGCGTTCTTGGGGCGGTCAAAGCCACTTTTGGCCTACCTGCCCCACCGGCTACAATAATTGGTAAAGATAGGGTAAGGAGGACATTGCTTGTTAGCACGCGCGCGCATGGGCGTCACATTCGACTGGTGGGGCACGCTCTTCGAGCACCGCGACACGACCGCTCGACGGGTCCAGCTCATTGTCGACTCGCTTGCCGCCGAGGGTATCTCGTGTGAGGTCCCGACCGTGCGCGCCGCCTACGAGAGGGCAGCCGCTCGCTTCGACGAGGAGTGGCGCAGCGGGCGCGTGTACCCCCCTTCCCAGTGGCTTGACGACATCCTCGCGGCTCTTGGCTGCCCCCTGCCTCCCGCGCGGCACGCGCTCCTCCTGCGCCAACTCGAAGAGGCTATGCTTGCGGATCCGCCGCGTCTGCTGCCTGGCGCCGCCGAGCTGCTGCAGGACCTGCATGCCCAGGGCATTGCCCTTGGAATAGTATCCGACACGGGCCTTACTGTGGGGCGCGTCATGCGCGAGATCCTGCGCCGATGCGGATTGCTCAGCCTCTTCGGCGGTTTTTCCTTTTCGGACGAGGTCGGCGTGACCAAACCACACCCACAGGCTTTCATTACGGCGCTGCGCCAAATGGGGCTCCATCCCGAGCAAGCGGTCCACGTGGGAGACCTGCCGCAGACAGACATCCGCGGCGCCAAGCAAATCGGCATGCGCGCAGTTCTCATCACTGCCGTCACGGGCGCCTGTGACGACGGCCTAGCGGATGCCATTGTTCGCGACCATTATGAGCTGAGAGCCCTTTTGTGCTCCTGGGGCTTCTTGCGGCGGTAAGCTGGCCTACTCAGTGCCGAGAACCCATTTCCCGACGATGGCCATTCCAGGTGGGCCTGTCAGCTGGTCGAGCAGCATAGTAACATCTTGAGTATCGATTATCTTGAAGGCAAACTCCCGCTGCATCTCCCGCAGTACGATCCTGAGCCCCTGCTCCCCTACAAGCTCACCGAGCGCGAGCCAGAAAAGAGGCCCTTTTGAGCCAGCCAGCGCCTGCCAGCGGAGCAGGTTGCCATAGGCCGGCAACCGCTGGGCCAGCGGCCCATCGAGCCCGGTGCTGCGCGCGCGCTCAAACTCCTCGCGCCATGCCTGCGCTTGCGCCTCAGCCGGCCCCAGCCCCTCCACCGCGCGCCGGTAAAGGTGAGCGCACACCTGCCCCAAGGATTCCGCAAGCCATGGGTCCCGCAAGGGGTCAGTGCCGACCTTGTTGCCCCACCACTGCCAGGCCAGCAACGAGCTCACGGCGCGGCCGAGCTCTCCCCGCTGCTGCGTGAAGTAGCCCTGTGGGAGGAGCAAGGCTCCCGAAGCGTGAACGGTGGCCTCAACAAGCGGTACCTTCACCAACCAAAGCTGCGCCTGTGGGAAGGGCCCGAGCAGTTCCTCATAGAAAGCCATGCCCGCCTCAGCGTGGGCAAGCGCCGCGCTTGCAGTGGAGCGATCCGCCTCCGGAGCGGCAGCAAAGAGCCGCACTCCCCCCACATCCCGCGCCTGCACCTCATAGCCGCTCGCTAAGACCAAAGCGAGGTTGCGGGCAGGCCCGGCCACGAAGCGCGAGATTTCTTGACCCTCGCGTTTCTCTTCGCCAATAGGCAACCCAAGGCCAAACGCCTGGAATCCAGGCGGCAGCGCAATCTCAACCTGGTAGAGGCTGGCTTCTGTGCAGGCAGCTTCCCCAAAACCAGGTGAGCTGTCCAGGTGCCACTCCCCGCCTTTTAGAGCGGCAAGCATCGGGTAGAAATCGGGCAGGACAGCTACGCCGTTGCTCTCGCCGAAAAACGCGTACTGGCCGAGAAGCTGTGGGTAGCCGAGGGCAAAATCCAGGGTCACGAGGGCAGCACCTCCTGGCGGCAACAGGCGCGGCAGAGGCACCTTCAGGTCCACGCCCCTGCCCGTGGCGACAAACGGCACCTCTCGCCCGTCCACAGCGGCCCGCAGCACGCGCATGTTGCCGCCATAGGCGGGCATGTTGGGGTAAAGCCGGAAGTAAAGCTCCCGCAGTTCGCCTTCGGCGTTGTTGCGGTAGTACACTGTCAGGCGCCCAGCAAGCGTCCGCTCCTGTGGCCTGGCCACGAGCGAGAGCTGATAGCGGGGAAGCAGAGCAATCTCCAGCCCTGCGAGCTCCTGGCCCGGCCGCAGCGCTAGTGAGTACACCTCCAAAGGGAGCTCCTGGGGTGCGCGGCCGCAGCTAGCAATGGCCAAAACCAGCACCAATGAGATAAAGAACGCACTCTTGCGGCGCACAGCATCTGCCTCAGCCAGATCCTGTTTCGCGCCGGGGTATCCTTGTGAAATCCACGCCTTCGGCACTCACAGCCATGCAGAGTGGAACTGCAAATCACGGGCCAAAGCGAAAGCTGCTTCTTGCCTTCGCCCTGGCTGCCCTTTCAGCGCTCATGCCTTGTTCTGAGCAGAGGCAGCCCCACCCGACGGCGCAGAAAGAGCCACCGCTCCCCCGAGAAGAACCAGTTTGCTCCATGGGCGGGCCGTGCGTCCACCCCGCGTTTGTGCCCTTTTACCTCGCGCACGAGGCCCTGCTCGGCCAGCCCATCAGCGAGCCCCTGGTACTGCGCGGCCGCATTGTCCAGTATTTCCTCGCGGGCCGGCTGGAGCTGGTGCCGCAGAACCCCCCGGGTTACCAGGTCGGGCTTGCCTACCTTGCCGAGGAGGCCTGCGGCCGCCAGCCGCCTTTGCCCTACTCCAGCATACCACCCAGGCGGGAAAAGGATTGCCTCTACTTTGCTCAAACCGGGCACGCTGTCTGCCAGCCGTTTCTTTCCTTCTTCAGGCAGAATGGCGGTGCTGAGGTATTCGGGCCGCCAATCTCTCGGCCAAGGGAGGTGGATGGAGCTCTCATCCAGGATTTTGTGCGCCTGCAGGTCCGGTGCCGCAAGGCGGACAAACGCTGCAGTCCCTCGCCTCTGGGCCTCTGGCATTTGCGGGGAGGTGTACTGCCAGCAGGTGTGTGCCCTTCACTCCCACCCGATGATCCACACGCACAGGCCAGCCAGCCCGATAGTCGCTAGCACAATGGCGGCCCGCTGATGCGCAAGCAGCTGCACATCCTTGGCCGACCAGAGCACCATGGCGACCATAAGGACTGAGAGCACCCCCCAGGCAATAAGCTGTGGGTGCCGGCCAGCAAACCCGCGCAACCCTCGATCCTCGCAACCCTCAGAGCGATTTCCTGAAGGCGACCCCTCTGCCCTGCTCATCTTCTTCCACCGTCGTGTACCCTAGCCCTTCCATGCATTGCCTGTATCCGACCCGCTCGGCAACAACGATCTCGAGCTCTCTCCATCCACACGACCGGGCCTCGGGCTCCAGGCCCGCCAGCAGCGCCCGGCATAACCGCGGCATTCGGCTTGGAGGCGTGAACTGCAACCACCAGCGGCCAGCTCTGACCGCAACAGCGCACCCCTTCGCTGCGCCGTCTACAGCCACCAACCGCCCGTCCTGCCTGATCAGCCGCGTCACTGCCCCCGCGCTAGGAGCCCTGCCTCCTTGCAGTTCACCCCACTCCCAATCGACCGTCTGCAGCAGCTCTCCTGGCGAGCCGTCGTTTTCCAGAAGCACATCAGCGAGCGCGACCTTCTTCGCTGGCGAGCCCTGCGCGCCAATCCGTCTTTCGGCCTCTTCTTGGGACAGGCCTCTCAGCTCCCTCAACCGTCTGGCCTGAAGCCACGGCGAGGAAACAGTCACCCAAATCGCCGAGCAACGCGCCGCCAACCCGGCCTCAAAGAGCTTTATCGCTTCCACCGCGGCGACGGGCGTTGTACACTCCTCGAGCAGCATCTGCACCCTGGCAACGACCGCTGGATGCACCAACACTTCCAGCTGGGAGAGTGCCTCTGGGTCGGCAAAGACCAATTCGCCCAGCTTCCTGCGATCGACCCGGCCATCCGGAAGCAGGATCTGCCGCCCGAAGGCCGCTGTCACCGCGGCCCACACGGGCGTGCCTGGCGCCATCGCTTCATGCGCCAGCTTGTCAGCATCGATGACGAATGCCCCGTGCTCCTCCAGCCGGCGCAACACAAGGCTTTTGCCCGTGGCTATGTTGCCCGTCAGGCCGATCACGTACCTGGCTGCCACCGTAGCAGCCTACCCACCTCGAGGGCACTGGGCCTTTGCGCCCGCCGGCCGCCGTCCGGCCCAATGCCACCCGTGCCCAGGTCCTGCCCCTATACCATGACCACCTCGATGCCAACGAACTGGCAGAATTGAGCCAGGACCTCCGTCACATCTCCGTGGATCATACTAGCATGGTGCACAAAACCTTCTTCGACAAGGGTCCGGTATAGTCGCTCCAGATCCGCCACCTTCACCCAGGACCAGGACCCACGCAGATTGCGCTCATCGGGGATAATCTCGCCCTTGGTGATGAGCATCTTGAAGCAGTTGTCGTACTCGGCCAGCCGGCTCAGCGTGACCACTCCCGGGGCAAGCTGAAACTCGCTTGTGCCCTGCCCGGCTGTGCCGCTGAACTGCCCGCCCAGGATGCTATGAGTCCGCAGGCGCGGCTGGCACCCCGGTGCAGCCAGGCACACAGGCGCGTTGCCGCAGTGCCAGGCCAGAAACACATTCTCCAGCTCCTGGTGCTGGATCGTCCAGTCGATGAAGTGTGGCACGCTGGTGCGCCGCGCCGCCTCATACTGGGCGAGCATCGTCAGGGCACCATAGATGTCCACCTCGCAGGCCGTCATGAACCCCTGCTCGGTCAGCCGGCCCATGGCTGTGCACGGGGTGACGCCGTAATCGGCCTGGATGGTCGTCCAGCACTGCAAGCCGAGCGCCTTGAGCTTCTTGCTTCTGGCAAATTGCAGAAGCGCAGCCTCAAGCTTGGCTAGCCGCAGCAAGGTCTCTCTCGCTGCCTCCGATGTATCTTCGCGAGCCGCGAGCTCGGCAACGATCCGCTGCACGTGCGGATCGTCATCGGCTAGGGAGCGTGCGGCCATGAAAATCTCAGAAAGGGAGACAGGCACCAAACGCTGGCCAAAATTCTGAATCATGGCCACTTCATCGCACGCGCACGTCTCGAAGCGCTCCGGCCGCGGCCCCACCAAGCCAACTCGCGCGCCGATGAAGTTGCTCACTGCATTGCAGGTGGCCGCGAAGCGCTCCAGCTCCGCAAGGAAACGCGGTTCCTCCGGGAAGAGAACTCCCGCGAAGGTGAATGGGATGCGCCGCCGGTACAACCCAGAAGCGATCGAAAGTGTGCCGCAAAACGAATCCGACCGGCGGCCTCCGTCTGGCAAGAAACTACCTTCCTTCGTGCCAAAGAGGAGCACTGGCTTACCAGGCAGTGCCGCTGCCACTGCCACAGCCGAGACCTCATCGCCAAAAGTCATGGCGCCGATCACAACTCCCTGCACCTGTTCCCGGCGGAAAAGCTCAGTGACCCGCTCGGCGTCCTCGTCGTCGCGCACCAGGCCCCCAGGCGTCAGGGCCTCATCAGGCACGACGATCTGCACAGAATTCAGCCGCGCCATGGCGGTAAGGCAGCGACGCCGCATGTCCTTGGCCCACTCCTCATCAAAGGGGACGCGATGCGCAGGCACAAAACCCAACTTCACCATTTCCATTGGCTCATCCCTCCGTACGGCGCACACGATGGAATTCTCTCCAGCGATTCTACCACGCGGCCATGGGCCTACAAGCCGTTCAGCCACCTGGAAGGATTGGCCGGCCCTGCAGCCAGCGGACAATGTCCAGGTACGAGACAACCAGCATTAGCGCGATGAGCGCCACCATCCCGATGAAGTGCACCAAGGCCTCTCGCTCTGGCGGCACGCGCCTGCCTCCGCGCAGCCACTCCGCGACAACAAACGCTATGCGCCCACCATCGAGAGCGGGCAGTGGCAACAGGTTGAGCAATGCGAAGTTCAGGCTGAGAAAGCCGGTGAAATCCAAGAACGGCAACCAACCGCTGCGCACGACCTCCCCGGTGAGCCGAGCAATCCCAACCGGCCCTGAGAGCGCACCCTCCGGCACTGGAGCAGCCCGCGTGAAGAGCGCCAGCACCATCTGGCCCAACCCCTGCGCCAAGGCCCCAATTAGGAGCAGCGCTCGCTCCACGCCGAGCCAGGCCGCCTTCAAAAGGCCGACCCTCTGTATGACCACCCCCTCTACCTCGCCAATCGTTATCGTCACCCCCATTGGACCCTGCCCGTGGGGGATCTCCTCTCTGGTGCGGGGCCGCACCTGCACACTCGCCCTCTTGCCTGCCCTCTCCACGACCACCGTCACTTCCCTGCCCAGGTTCTGGAGCGTCGCCTGCTGCACGGCGCTCAGGCTGCGCACTTCCACCTCGCCAATCGACAGCAAGACATCGCCTGGCTGCAAGCCTGCCAGCTCGGCAGGGGAGCCAGGAGCCACTCCCTCGACCACCACGGGCCCCACCGGCTCCGGGATGCCACTAGCAAAGAGAGCTCCGTAGAGCACAACCGCAACGACCAAGTTCATGGCGGGGCCGCTTGCAAAGACAAGAAAGCGTTGCCATCCTTTCTTGCTCACCAGGCTGCCTGGCTCGTTCGGCTCTCCACTCTCCCCCGCCAGGCGAACAAAACCGCCAAAGGGCAGCCAGTTCAGAGTGACCTTGACGCCACGGTGTTCAAAGAGCACGAGCAACCGCGGGGGATAACCGAGGCCAAATTCCTCCACCCGCACCCCCACAAGCAGGGCCGCCAGGAAGTGCCCGAGCTCGTGGAAGAAGACGAGCACACTGAGCATGGGGATGACGGCAAGCCATTCCCATCCCGAAAGCCACTGCCAGCCCGCAGCCAAGCTCACCACATGCCTCCAACGCTTACGCCGCCTGAATGTTAGAGCAAGGGTTATCCGCCAGCAACCCGGCCTCCACCGCGAGACATGGAATGCGCCACGATGTGTTCCCATAAGTCGCCTATTATGGAGAGGGTTTTGGGAACAAGAATTCACGCTTTGTTCACGCGCAAACCTCTACAGAAAACTGCCCTTTCTGCCGATACTTGGCACGGAATTGGGGATTCTCCCTCCAGGCGGCTTGACAAGGGGACAACGGGCAGCACATGCTTACTGTGCTGGTCCCAGGGCAGGTGGAGTTTTGAGACGGGCAAGAGATAAGTTTCCCTCAGCGATCGCACGTCTGGCGTTGCGCTCGCTGCTCGTAGCGGCAATCCAGGTGGTGGTTCTCCTTACGCTCGCAGTATCCACGCCGCGGCTTCTGGAGGAGGCTGGCCGGCAGCTCCTCTCAGGGCACGCGCTGGCACTCAGCGCCCTGCTGGAGCAACGCGGGCATCTCCTGGCTCACCAGGCGCAACTGCTCGCCTCTGTAGCGGGCGAGCCACAAGCCATTTTGCATGCCGCGGAACGCCTACCAGGGGCAGAGGGCAAGATTGTCGCCGTTTTGCTGACACCAAAGGGCGACGTGTTAGCCGCTCGCCCTGAAGTCGGCCTCTTTGTGCAGCCGATTGGGCAGCTGCGCGTTGCGCTTGCCTCCCGGGCTGCGCCCGAGCAGTTCTATACCTTCTTGCATCAGGGCGAGCTCTATGTGGCCGGCGTGGCGCAGCTGCCTGCTCCAGAGGGCGGCTGGCTTGTCCTCCTGCAGGAGCACGGGGCCTACTTGAGCGAGCGCGCCAGCGAGCTCATGGGGGCACAGATCCTCCGGCTGGCGCAGGCCGAGCAAGTGCCACCGATATCGCTCGGGCTGGCCGAGCTGCGCGCCGGCTGGGCGCTGGTGCCTGTTCTGGCGCCTAGGCCTCTTGGCACCGCGGCCGTTGCCATCTGGATGCGGGTGCCCCTTGGGAATGTGGATGACCTCCTGGTGGCGGCTGTCGCTGTGTTTCTTGCAGGCTTCGTCCTCTTGCTTGGCGCGCAAGCGTTGCACGCCCTCACGACATACTCCCAGTTCATGCGCCCCTTCTGGGCAACGCTTGCGGCCATGCGCAACTATGCGCAGAGCGGGCAGTGGCAGCCCCCGGCTGTGGCCTTTCGCGAGCACCAACAAGCCATAGCTGCCATGGGCGCAGCAATTGCTGCCAAGCAGCAAGCTGAGGAAGAGGCCAAGGCGCGCCTGGCTGAGCTCCAGGCGTGTATTGATCACATGCCGGCCCAGGTCTTCATCAAGGACCTGAACCTGCGCTATAGGCTGGTCAACCAACGCTTCGCAGCCGCGTTGGGCCTGCCGCCGACTGACATCATTGGCCGCACCGATGAAGGCCTTTACGCCGAGCCGCGGGCCCAGCAGGAAAAAGAGCTGGATCGGGCTTGCATCGAGCAACTGCGGCCGCTGGCAAGCGAAGAGGAGCTTGAAGAAAGAGAGGGGAGGCGGTACTTCCGGGTGCTCCGGGCCCCGATCATCGGCGCGGATGGAGAGCCGATCGGGATTGTGGGCCTGCGGCTCGACATTACAGAGCGCAGGCTCTTTGAACAGGCCCTGCTGGAGAGCGAGAGAAACCGCATCGCGGCGCGCATGGCAGGCGGCCTCGCGCACGTCTTCAACAACCTTCTTATGGCCATCCTGGGCTCAGTGGAGCTCGCGCAGCTGGAGCTGGAACGGGGCGAACCCGTGGACGCGGACCTGCAACAAATCCGCGCCGCCGCTGAGAAGGGCGCCGAGATCAGCCAGCAGCTCCTGTTGCTCGCTGGCCATAGGCCTGGCCCCCGCCGGCCAACGGACCTGAACCAGTTGCTTCTGGACCTTGTCCCGACCTTGAATGGGCTCCTTGGCCCCAGCATCAGGCTGGAGACGCATCTTGGGCGAGATCTGCCGCCCGTCCTTGTGGATCGGCCTGCCTTGAGCCAGGCCATAATGCAATTTGCCCTGCGCGCAAAGGAGGCCATGCCAGAAGGCGGCACGTTTTTCCTTTCCACCGGGCTTGGCATGCCGCCCGCCCGCGCTCAGGTTGGCCAGCCACTGCTCGCGCATGGCCCGGCGGTCTGGCTTTCGTTGCGCGATACGGGTAGCCCAATCCCAGCTGAGCTGCGCCCGTTCGTATTTGAGCCCTTTGTCGATCTGCAGGCGCGCGAGTACCGCGTGGGTTTGAGCCTGGCCGTGGCCTACGGTATCGTCCGCCAGCACGGTGGCGCTGTGGTCCTTGAGGAGGAGAAGGGAGGCGGAAACTGCTTCACCATCTATCTCCCGGTGGCCGAAAACCGCGAGGAGCATGGAGGTGCCAGGGTGGCCAGCCCAACATCAAGGACAGCCGGCGCAAGGATCATTCTCGTCGTTGACGATGAGCCAACGGTGCGCAGCCTTGCCGTGCGCATGCTCACCGCTCTCGGCTATGAGGTCTGGAGCGCCGCGAGCGGCAAGGAGGCTCTGGAGCTCATTGCGCAGAAGGGCCACGGGCCCGACCTTATCATTGCGGACGTCCTGATGCCGGGAATGAGCGGCACAGAGCTCGTGCGCCGCGTGCAGCAAAGGTACCCGGGCTGCAAGGGGCTGCTTATGTCCGGCTTTGCGGGGGAACTGGAAGCGGATCAGGCTGCAGGCTTGCCAGTCCTGTGGAAGCCTTTCACGATGCAGGCGCTTGCCGCCGCCATCCGCCAGGCCCTCGGCAGTTAGGTCGGCAGCACGCGAGCTATTCTTCCGGCAGGATCGCGACCTCACTATCCTGCACAAGCTGCGCAAAGCGATGTGCATCGTCCACATCGCCTACGATGCGCCCAAAGTGCATCGGGACAGCAATGCGCGGCCGAATGCGGGCCACTGCCTGCGCTGCTTCCCTGGCGTCCATAGTGTACGTGCCGCCCACCGGCAGAAGGGCAATATCCGCCTTGATCTGCGCCATCTCCGGGATGAGGTCCGTATCGCCGGCGTGGTACACCCGCATCTCCCCCAGGGTGATAACGTACCCCACATTTGCGGGCTCCTGCGGGTGAAAGTGCTTGCCCACGTTGTAAGCAGGCACAACCTCCACAGAAACGCCCTTCAGCGTTAGCCTGTCCCCGACACGCACCACCTGGACCTGCGCGCCCAGTGGCTGCAGAGCTGCAAGGCAATCCTCGGGCGCCACCACGACCGTATCTGGCTTGAGGAGCCTCAGGACATCTTCGGGCGAGCAGTGATCATGATGGTCATGCGTGATGAAAATGAGGTCGGCCTTTGGCTGGTTCCCCCTCAGTTGCCACGGGTCGAAGTAAACGACAAGCTTCTGCGCCTCAATGCGGAAAGAAGCATGCCCCAGCCAGTGAAAGCCGGGTAACAATTCCGCAGCCATCCGCTCCTCCTGCTAGCACCACATAGCAACGACAAGCCGAATTCTACGCGGCCAAGATTCACCGGGCAACCGCAGTGTGGCCTCACCTTGTGCACCGTGCTGCGCGCTCGCCCCACTGGACTGCACGCCAATACGTGGCGATAATGGGAATTGGATGGTCATGATTCCAGCTTTCGTAGGAGGTTTCCTATGAAGGAGATCACGTCGGAGGTTGAGGTCAGGGCATCCGCGGAGAAAGTCTGGCAATTATTGACGGATTTCCGAAGCTACCGCAACTGGAACCCCTTTATCCCGCGCGTGGAGGGCATCGCCAAGACCGACGCGCGCATTTCCGTGCAGACGCAGCCTCCTGGTGGGCGCGCCCTTTCGTACCGAGCCATTGTCGTGCGCGTGGTCAAACCCAAGGAGCTGCGCTGGGTGGGAAGGCTGTACGGCATTCCAGGGCTGTGCAACTGTAGCTTTTCCTTCACCATCGAGCCCCTGGATGGGGAGCGCGTCAAGGTAGTGCAAAAACAAAGCTACAGTGGCCTGCTCGTGCCGCTGTTAGGGCGGATGCTGGGGGCTGGCGTGCAGCGCGGCCTGGAGCAGATGAATCAGGCCTTGAAGGAGCGTGCCGAGGCCGCTTCCTAAGTTGCACTTCGCTCAAGCAGCCTGGACACAAGTGTGCTGACAACATGCGGTGGGCGCGGGGCGAGGAAGTATGGCCCCCGCACACCGCCCCCAAGCAGCAGTACAAATCCGCCGGGGCGGGGCGTAGCCTGGGGTGTAGGTTCGCTCTCCATGGCAAAGCCCACACCGGGCGGTGCCAGGATTCGCCTGCCGAAGGGCGGCAGGGGAGCACGCCCGAGTTCGCACCCGGCTGGCAACTTGTCCAAGGCCAAAGGCACATCCTCCGTCAGGCAAAGCGTCGCCCCGGCACAACAGATCTCAGCAGCAGCGATCCCTAGCGCAGCGGGGTTCAGCCAGTTCTCCACCGGCATGACGGTGGCGGTACTGGCCATAACGACCGCGGCCGAGCTGAGATCCAATTGCTCCAAGAGCCAGCTGAGGGCGGCGGCAAGCTCGTCCAGGGCCTGCTCCCAGCGCCGCAGAGCCCCGGACGAGCCAAGAGCTGGCGCCACAAGCTCTGGGTTGCCAAGCTGCCAGTTCAGGAACCACTGTGAGCAGATCAGGGTGCTCTCCTCCGCGCCGGATAGGCTAAGAGCCCTCTTTGCGAGGGCACGCACAACCGCGCCCACAGCTTCAGAACCCATCCCCGGCAGCCAATCGAGGTTCAGCCAGTCCGCAACCTCCTGACCTTCTCCTGCAGGTGCAACTGCTGGGCTGCCCTGAGGCAAGGCCCTGGCCAGGATCGCTGCGGCCTCCTCCGGTGTCCAGATGACTCCACGAGGGCCACTCAAACCCTCCACCAGCACTCCCCACGAGAGGAGCCGTCGCCAGCCACTGGAACGCCCGCTTGCCATGATCAGAACGTCGCTTGCGCTCAGGCCCGGAAGCAGCAAGAGCACAACGCGCCGCTCCTTGCGGTGCACCGCTGGGATGGACACAGGTGCCCCGCTGCCGCGCCGCGCCGTGCACCCAGCCAACAGGCAGCACGCTGCCAGAAGAGCTCGCCTACGCCTGTCGCACTGACAGGAGTGCCTCTCTGAGTTGCTCAAGCAACTGCCTGTGGATGCTCGCATTGGCAGCAAGGCTGGGGCCATTGCCCAGAACCCACGGCTGCCCATCAAACCCGGTGATGAGGCCACCGGCCTCACGCAAGATCAGTACACCAGCAGCCGCATCCCAAATGGCAAGGTTCGGGTGCAAGTAGCAATCCATCCTGCCGCAGGCGATATAGCTGAGCGCCAGCGCCGCCGATCCAAGAGAGCGCACGCAGCTGCAAAGAGGAGCCACCCTGGCGGCAAGCTGCAGGAACTCACCCATTTCGCCCGAGCTGTACGAAAGCCCCACCCCGAAGACAACCTCCTCCAATCCACGCAGGCATGGTGCCTCAATGCGGGCGCCGTTCAAATAAGCGCCGTTGCCCAGGACACCGGTGAAGAGCTCGTGGCGCACCGGGTCATACACGGCGCCGGCCAATGGCTCATCTCCAGCGCAGAAAGCAACTGACACGGCAAAAAAGGGCAGCCCATGATAGTAGTTGGTGGTGCCATCGATCGGGTCCACCACCCACCTGAGTTCCCCCATGGATCCAGGGAAGGTACCCTCCTCTGAAACTATTTCATAGCCTGGAAACGCCCTGGATATCTCCTCACACACGGCCTGCTGTGCGGCGAGATCTCCATCCGTGACGAGATCCCTCGGCGCACTCTTCTCGCTCTTGCCCAGCCGTGGCCGCCAGGCGCGCAGCGCTGCCTGCCCACCGGCTATCGCCGCCACCACCGCCGTGTGCGCGGCGCGAAAAAGCAAATCCCTTGGGAATTCCATCTGCCCTCCATGCCAAAAAGTGCAGCTGCAGCTCATTTTCGCAGAGCTCCAGCCGCAGCGCCAGCCTGACCCCGCGCACCAGAGCCAGCCACGCCTCAAGCAGCCGCTCCCCGAGTTGCCGCACGTCCAAACAGCTCGCGCACATCCTCGGCAGCAAGCAGCCTGGAAAGCGTTGTGTTGATGAAAGTCACCCTGCGGAGCCTGCGCGCGGGGATGGGGCGCGGCAATTCCTCGAGGGGGCCGAGGCGAAGGCAGACGTAAAGCTCCTGAGAGCGAGGATGAAACGGCTCCGACGGGATGAGCTCAACGCGTCGGCGCAGTTCATAACGGCGCACCTCTGCCAGGTACCGCACATGCCAGCGCTCAGGCCCCAGTGCGGCGGTCAGGTAGAACGCGACATACCGCGCCGCAAGTGGCCGAGGCGCATGTCTGAGCGGGATACGGTACCAGTGCTCCTCGCGAGCGCGGCGCAGGTCCTCAACGTTGTTGACGACCGCAACGAGGACGGCACTGTCCGCTTCGTCGTTCCCTGGCCAGCCATCACCCCAGCTCAATTCGGCCACCGCTAAACCTCGCCACATCCGCGCGCAGCTTGAGCAGCGCAAGGTCCTTAGCGCGTGCCTCCAGGAAGACGTCACAATCGCCAAGTGGCAGAACCGTCGCCGCAAAATCCGCGAAGGCAAAGGGGTCAACAAAATCGGCGTGCGCCACGGCTGAAGGGGCGCGCCCATGCTCCAAGTTTGTCCTAGGGGTGGAAAAATGCACTTCCGGACGCTCGCCTGGCCGCCAGGTGCGCCAGGCCGCTTGCAGCACCTCAGCCAGGCCCTGTGCCTCGCCGCCAGTACAGCGGTAGTGCTGGTAATCGAATACCAGAGGCAGGCTGCACTCCAGTGAGAGCGCAAGCAACGTAGCCAAAGAGGCTCCACTTGGCTCATTTTCGAGCGCCAGCCGGCCCTGCACCGCTGCCGGCAGGCAGCTGAACCCTTCCCGGAACCCCTGTGGGTCGGCTGCATGGACCACAATGCGGCACTCAGGCCCGAGCTCAAGCGAGTCCAGGAGCTCAGCCCACGCGCAGGCGGCGGCGAGGGCACCTTCCCTTCGCTGCGGTTCTGCTGCGGCCAGCTGTACCTGCAGGAACGGATGCGCGGTGAGCCTCACTCCCTCTCTGCCCATAAGCTCCGCCACCCAACGCAGAACGCTCGCGCTCTCTTGCAGCTCCTCGCGGAAGGCCACGAGGTCATCCCGGCAGAAAACGGGGACAAACTGGCTGGCCAGCCGGTAGAACCTGATCCCAAGCTCCAGCGCCGTCTGCAGCAGGTCGGAAAGGCACACCAAGCTGACGCTGAGGTGCCGCCTGCTGAGCGGCAAACGAGTATCATGCGTTGCAATATCAGGCCTCGTGAGCAGGCGAGGGCCAGTTCCCAGCCTGAGCAACCTGCCCTCCCACCGCATGGTGCCCTCGCCTCACGGCGCGCCATGCAGTGGCAGGCAGTGTACCCCAGAGCCCGCTAGCTGCCAAACGCTTCGCTCAGTTTCGCTGTCGCTGCGGCTTTGCGGCCATCAATCCAGCCCGAGCCACAGCCTCGGAGCGAACTCACACTTTCTCAGGCCGAGAAGCAGCCCGGTAAGCCGCCCGGCTCCGGTAGTGGCCATTGCTGCCACCTCCCTCCAGGATGGCCTCGGCCTCCTCCCGGTAAGCTTCCATCACGTAGGGGATGCCGGAGATCCTCGCCGCTTCTTCCGTCAGCGCCATGAGGTCACTGCGCGAAAGCGAGCCGATGCTGAACTTGCGGCTGCCAGCCATAAGCTGCTGCAAGCCCACGCGGAACTTCTCGATGAAGGTGTAAAGGCCAATGGCTCCCAACGGCAGGTTCTTTACCTCGTCCCCGTACTTGTTTCTGAGCTCATGGTAGGTGACGAATATCTCTTCCACCGAGTTGCCATACTGGGCCACGTTCTTCGGCAACTTCCCCTCACACAGCCACTGGCCTATGTTCTTCCCGACGAAGACAGGGATACAGAGTGCTCGGCCCATGCAAACCGCCTTGACGTAGGGCGCGCCCATCGCTAGTGCCTTGAAGACGCCATCCTCGCTGGAGAAGCCGCCGCCGATAGCTATATCCGGCACTCGCAGCCCCTTAGATGCCAGCTTCTCACAAAACTGATAGGTCAGCGCCTCGAGGTAAAACGTAGGGATTCCCCATTCCTCCATCATCGGCCAGGGGCTCATCCCCGTGCCGCCAGGCGCGCCATCGATCGTGATGAGGTCAAGCTGCGCTTCAGCGCCGTAGCGAAGCGCCATCGCAAGCTCCACGGGCGAGTAAGCGCCGGTTTTCAGTGTGACTCGCCTGAAGCCCAAGCGCCGTAACCGGTCGACCTCTGCCAGGAACCCTTCTTTCGTCACGAACCCGAGGCGCGAATGCCGCTCGAACTCGCGCACCGCGCCGGCACGGTAAGCGGCCTGTACAGCGGGGTCAGACGGATCCGGTGTGACTAGGTAGCCCCGCCTTTGCAGCGCCAGTGCTTCCTCGATGCTGCGCACCTTGATCTCGCCGCCAATGCACTTGGCCCCCTGGCCCCATTTGAGCTCGATTGTCTCCAGCCCGTGCTTAGACGCCACGTACTCGGCCACGCCCAGGCGCGTGTCCTCCACGTTCATCTGGACCAGGATCTCACCGTAGCCCTCGTGGTAGCGCTGGTAGGACCTGATCCGCCGATCCATCTCCGGACTGCTGGCGATCTTGCCATCCGCACCCAGCTCAAGCTGCGGGTCCACCCCACAAACGTTCTCCCCGCACACGAGCGTGATACCCGAGATCGCTGCGCCAACGGCGAAGTGCTCCCAGTTGCGCCGCGCCACCTCCGTGGAGCCAAGCGCGCCGGTGAACACCGGCACACGCATGCGGACTTTGCGCTCCCAGCCATAGGCTGTCTCGGTGTTCACGCGGGTGAACAGCGCCTCATCACTGCCGGGCTCGCCGCCCTCCAGCCAACCGTCGATGCCGACGGCATAGCCCTGTATGTTGAGGTGGGAATAATCGACGGGATAGTTCTTGTCGCCGCCCGCGGTTATCTCGCCGAATGGCCCGGGATAGAGAACCTCTCGGCCGCGAAAAGAGGCCTTGAAAATGTCACAATTCCCAGTACAGCCATCGATACAGCGCGTGCAGATGCCTGATGAGGGCACAACATTGCGGGACCGGTTGTAGGTGCCAAGAGCTTCGTTTGCATTCGGCTGACGCAGGTTCATTCTTTTCCTCCCACTGCCCAAGGGGTTCGTCTGCTCGTCGCCACAACCTGCGCGCTGCTTTCACAGCGCCACGCGCGGCACCGCCAACTACGCCCTTGCAAACTCGGCAATGAGATCAAGCCCGCGTCGGCCCGACCGTTTGAACACACTATTATAGGCCAGCCTGTCAAAAGCGCAGATCGATTCTCTTGCGTTATTCCACTGCGCCAGAAGCCATCTCATACGTGCCCTGGATCCCCTTGACCAGCCGCGCGCGCCCTGACCGGAAGAAGGGGCTGCCGAATTGGCGCACCAGGCTTGCGGCCACTTCCGGGTGTTCATCGATCAGGTTCCTTGTCTCCCGCTCGTCCACCTGCAGGTCGTAGAGCTCATCTGGTTGGCCTTCAGGGCGAAGGATCAGGCTCCAGCGCTCGTCCCGTATGCAGCGATCCTCACCCTCGTGGTAACCGGCGATGATGGCCTCCCGGTGCTCTTCCCGTTCCCCAAGCACAACCCGGCAGAAGCTGCGGCCCTGCATCACCTCCGCGCACTTGCCCAGCCCAAGCAAATCCAGCAGCGTCGGCAACACGTCGTGGAACTGCACAAGTGCTCGCCGCCGCCCAGCGTGAGCCCCGCCTGGCAGATGCAACATGAACGGCACCTTGAGGAGCTCGCTGTACAGCCGATCCGCCCCCTTCAAGAACTTGCCGTGATCCCCGAGCGGGTGGCCGTGATCGGCTACAATGCAGACAACCGAATCGTCCAGATAGCCCAAGCCAGAAAGCGCTTCGAAGAGGTCCCCCAGACAGTGATCGACGAAGCTCGCCTCCCCTGCGTAGAGCGCCCGGATGTGCTGCGCCTCTTCCTCGGTTGCCCATTCTCTGTAATGGCCACCCATGGGCATTATCAAGCGCTTGCCCCGGTACCCCGGATCCCCGTATGTGTCAAAGCGCGCTGGAGGATCCCACGGCTCATGTGGATCAAAGCTATCGATCCACAGAAACAGCGGCCTGCGCTGGCGGTTGCGCTCCAGCCAGTTGGTTGCCTCGCGCACAACCCGAGCTGGGAACCAATCCGCCTCTGAGGTGAACTCATCAGTGTTGGCGAGGAACTGCGCCACACGCTGCCGCCACAAGGGCGGGTAATGCTCGTTGACGTAGTCATCGAGGTTGCGCCGTGTCGGACCGGATTCGTACGGGTCGTACTCCTGGCCGCGAATCCACCGGTAGCTGTGGAAGCCCCTGTGAAAGTTCATGCCAGGCGCTCGATAGTGGTAACAATCGGAGATGAGCCCACAGGTATAGCCCTCGCGCCGCAGTATCTCCGCCACTGTGAGGTCGCTTGGAGTCAGCGGCTGCCACGGACGAAAGGGCAAGGTCCACTGCCCAGTCATAAGGGCAGTGCGCACCGGGATCGTGGGCAAACCCTCCGGGTAAGCGTTCTCAAAGACAACACACTCGCGGGCAAAGCGATCCAAGTTGGGCGTCTCACACGGGCGCAGGCCGGGAAAGGCAGGCCGACCCTGATGGTAGAAGCCAATGTGGTCCTGACGGAAGCTATCCAGCATGAGAAAAACGAGGTTCACGGCAGTCCTCCTGCTACCGGGCCGCGTTCGGCTCCGCGGGGATCTTGGTTACAGCTCTCTCCAGCGCTTGTGCAGCCGCATGCTAATTGCATCGCGAAAGCGGCGCCACTGCCGGCGCAACCGCGAGCGCCAGGCAGCCAATCGATAGCGCCAACGATAGTAGAAGGCTAGCCAGCCCCGCGGCAGTGCTGTCGGCACGCGATCCCACACGATAGCCGCAGCACCCCAGGTCAAGCCAGCACCGAAGCCAGCAAGCACGACCAGATCCCCCTCCTTCAGGCGGCCGGTCTCGATAGCATGGCAGAGAGCAATCGGGATGGAAGCAGCGGAAGTATTCCCGCACCAATCGATAACATCAACAACCCGCTCGTTTTCCAGGCCAAGCTGGCGCGCCACAGCCGCGGTAATGCGTGCGTTCGCCTGGTGAGGGATGAAAAGGTCAACATCACCCACGTCCATGTTCAGCTGCTCCAACAGTGCGCGCGTCACGCGCGGGACCACCCCAACGGCGAAACGAAACACCTCACGGCCATTCATGCGCAGGTAGTGAAGCCCATTGGATACAGTCTCAGCCGAAGCTGGCTGACGGCAGCCCCCTGCCGGCACATAAAGCAGCTCCCAGCCAGAGCCATCACAGCCCCAAGTCGTCCCCACAACCCCGCCAGGCAGCTCTGATGCCTGCAGCACAATCGCACCAGCACCATCCCCAAAGAGCACGCATGTGGAGCGATCCTGCCAGTTCACGAAGCGCGAGAGCGTATCAGCTCCAATGACAAGCACATTGCGCGCGCTTCCAGCTCTTATAGCCTGGTCGGCAAGCGCAAGGGCATAGACAAACCCGCTGCACCCGGCGCTGACGTCGAACGCGGCAGCCTGTGTCGCGCCGATGGCATCCTGCACCAAGCAAGCGGTGGCCGGGAAAATGAAGTCCGGCGTGATGGTCGCCACAATGATGAGGTCCAGCTTGGCCGGGTCGAGCTGACTGCATTGCAGGGCTGCCTTGGCCGCCTCCACCGCCATGGTGGCTGTGCTCTCATGAGGTCCAGCAATGCGACGCTCCCGAATCCCAGTGCGCTCCTGGATCCACTCGTCGGTCGTGTCGATCTGCTTTTCCAATGTCTCGTTATCCATGCGCCGGGACGGCAAATAATAGCCCCAGCCCACCACATGAGCGCTCACCGGCATCCCAAAAGCCACCCCAAGCTCTTTGCTTGCCAGCAATCCAGCAAAGCTACCGCTTGCTGGCAAGGCCTGCTAATTCTAACCCGAGCCCCCCTTGCCCGTTGCAGCTCAAGCCGCGGCGAACGCGACTCTCGCGATGGGCACGACATGCTCAGGGAGCTGCAATTCCTGCCTGGTCGCAGGCTCGAGATCCGCCAGCCCCTCACAAATACAGTTTACACCCTGGGCCACCAACGCCAGGTACAGGTGACAAGCGGCGATCCCTGCATCCAGGCGGTAGTACGGCTTCCCGGGACGGCTATTGCCGCGCTGTGGTCGGCTGTCAGCAAAGACAAGAACCTCGCTGGCCCGCACCAGAAAGTACCACGGTTGCACGTTGCTCCAGGAAGGGGCAAGCCGAGCCAAATCCAGCGCCCGCTCGAGCGAGGGCGCAAGCAGCTTCTGTTCCACAGGCCGGCCCCACGTTCCGGCAAAGGCCACTTCTCCCAGCGGCTTACGCGCTCCGCGCCGCGCAGCGAACGTCTCGACCGCGGCGTAGGCCGCCCGAGCAGCTATGCCCCGTGCCGGCCACCCCACTGGGCTCAAGGCGACAATCTCTGCTTTGGAGGCGCCGACCGCGTGTGCCAGTGCATCCGACGCCCTGAACGCGCCTGTCCAACACGTGCCCAGCCCAAGAGCTGTGGCCTGCAGGATCACCTGCTCCCCGCGGAAGCCAACCTCCTCCATCCTGAAGGGATGCGCTGGTGCATGCATGATCAGGTAGTAGGGGGCTGGCCGGACTGGGAGGATGGCCCCCACTGCGATCCGGCTCGAGATCGCTGCGTACGGCAAGAGGGAGATGCGCACCTGCACGTCGCCCCGCAAGGGCACCACATTGTGCAGTGCTTGCTGCAGTTGCTCCAGCACTCTCAGCGGGATAGGATCAGCCCGGTAGGCCCGCACGCTGTGGCGCGCGGCCATGGCACCCAACCAATCGCAGCCATCTGGAGCATGTTCCGACATCAGGATGCCTCCCGCAAAGAGAGCTTGCAAGGCGCCGCTCTAACTCAGCGCCACTCCGAGCAAGCAACCCGAACCACGGCGGGCCGCAGCTTTGCTTCGGCCGCGCTGTCGACCTGCCCTCATTGCCCTGCGCCGCACCAGCACAGCACAGATGCGCATAGGTTCTGCAGCCTGGCACCGGCACGACTCCGAACGAGCGCGAGGCGCCTAATGCAAGAAACTCCAGGCTGCATCACCCTCTCGCATTAGCGCAAGCTTCTTCTTGCCATGCTAAAATGAAAATTATAGGCAGAGGAGCAGCAATGCCAAGAGTGCTCATTGTCCAGACGACGAGGCGCTCGGAACTTGTGGACATCACAGAGCTGGTGGCACAAGAAGTTGAGCGAGCCGGGCTTAAGCAGGGCCTGTGCGCGCTGTTTGTGCCACACACCACAGCTGCCATAACCTTGAACGAGAACGCCGACCCCTCAGTTCGGGAGGACTTGCTTGCCTTCCTGGAGCGGGCAGTCCCATGGGCCGGCCCATACAGGCACTTGGAGGGAAATGCTGCTGCTCACATCAAGGCGAGCCTGCTCGGTGCCTCTGTTCTCATCCCGGTGCAAGGTTCGCGTCTTCAGTTGGGCACTTGGCAAGGCATCTACCTGGCTGAGTTCGATGGCCCTCGGCAGCGACGCGTGCTCCTGGACCTAGTGGCAACGTGATCGATACCACCCCCATCCCAACCGCACTGCTCGACCGGCTGCTGCGCCGAGTGGAGAGGCCAGCGCGCTACACGAATGCCGAATGGAATGCGGTCGTTCGACCGTGGGAAGCAGCGAAGGTTCATCTCGTTCTCGCCTTTGCTGACGTCTACGAGGTTGGCATGTCCAACCTGGGCATGAGCATCCTCTACGACATTGTGAACCGCCAACCTGGCATGCTCGCAGAACGTGCCTACGCACCCTGGCCGGATATGGCGGCTGCCCTGCAGGAAGCCCACCTGCCGCTCTTTTCACTCGAGAGCAGGCGACCTCTCGCCGCTTTCGATGTCGTCGGTTTCTCGCTTGGTTACGAGCTCAACTTCACGACGATGCTCAAGATGCTCTCGCTCGCACGCCTGCCTTTGCGCTCCGCAGAGCGCACTGATGCTCTGCCCCTTGTCATTGCCGGAGGGGCCGCATGTTACAACCCAGAGCCTATCTGGGCATTCTGCGACCTTGTAGTTATCGGCGATGGGGAAGAAGCGCTCGTTGAGCTCCTCTTGCTTTACAGCGCTTACCTTGAGCAAGGTATCCGCGCCAACGCGCAAAACAGAGAGGGCAAGACCGATTTCCTGGCCCGTGCTGCCAGGCTCGAGGGGGTCTACGTTCCCGAGTTCTATGAGCCACAGTACAGCGAGGGTGGCCGCTTTCTTGGCCTGAGGCCTGTTCGCGCTGGGGTGCCGTCAAGGGTTCGCTCTCGCACTGTGATGCCACTGCCCTCGCCCCCCACAAAACCAGTCGTCCCATACGTGGAGGTAGTACACGACCGAGCTACGATCGAGGTCAGGCGCGGATGTGGTCAAGGTTGTCGCTTTTGCCAGGCTGGCATGGTCTACCGACCGGTGCGCGAGCGCCCTCCACACGAGATCATCGCGGCGGCTAAGGAGCTACTGCTGAACACCGGGTACGACGAGCTCGGGCTCCTCTCGCTCAGCACCTGCGACTACCGCGGCATAGAAAAGCTCATCGAGCAGTTGCAAGCAGAACTTGGCGAGGAGATCGCAATCTCGCTGCCTTCGTTGCGGCTAGATTCCTTCTCCGTGCAATTGGCAGAGAGGGTGGAAAAACGCCGCCGGCCAGGTTTGACCTTTGCGCCAGAAGCTGGCACGCAGCGCCTCAGGGATGTCATAAATAAGAAGGTAACCGAAGAGCAGCTCTATGAGGTTGCCGAGCTCGTCTTCAGCCGGGGCTGGCGGCGGATCAAGCTTTACTTCATGATCGGCCTGCCCACAGAAACAGATGAGGACGTCTACGGCATCGTGCACCTTTGCCGGCGGGTGCTTGCCATTGGGCGGCGCCACCATGGCAACAGGGCTTCCGTCTCGGTTAGCGTGGCCACCTTCATCCCCAAGCCGCATACACCGTTCCAGTGGGTGGCCTACATCGCCGAGGCCGATCTGCAGTGCCGGCTGGACATCCTCCGCCGGGGCCTGCGCAAGGCAGGTCTGGAGCTATCCTGGCACGACCCGCGCATGAGCTACGTCGAAGCAGTGCTCGCCCGAGGGGACAGGCGGTGCGCCGCGATCTTGGAGCAGGCTTACACTATGGGGGCCTGGCTGGACCCTTGGGACGAGCACTTTCGCTGGCAGGCGTGGCAGGAGGCACTACATGCTGCTGCTTTTCCCGTCGAGGACTACGTACGTTCCCCCTGGCCCCTTGATGCGCCACTGCCCTGGGAATTCATCGACACAGGCGTGCACCGCAGTTTCCTTCAGCGCGAATACGCGCGCGCACTCGAGGGCCAGCTCACGCCCGATTGCTTCGAGCAGTGCAGCGGCTGCGGCGTATCGCAGGCGCGAGCAATCCGCTGCTGGGAATAGAAAAGGTGAAGGGCCATTTGTATGAAGTGACGTGGGCGCGTGGGCCAGCCATAAAGTACATCTCGCACTTGGACTTGATGCGCACCTGGGAGAGGATGCTGCGCCGTGCCCGGCTGCCACTGCTCTACACCCAGGGCTTCAACCCCCGTCCACGCCTTTCCTTCGCAGCTGCTCTACCCGTTGGCATTCTCGCTGAAGCAGAGCTCGCCTTCTTCGCCCTGCGCGAGGACGTGGATCCACAGCGCGCGCTGGCAGCACTGCGGCAGCAGGCGGTCACTGGCCTTTGCGTGCGAGCGCTGCGCTCCCTCCCCGCAAACACAAACCCGCCCCAAGCGAGGGCTGCCCTGTACCTTGTGCGTCCCTCGAAAGAAGGCTTGCCCGCGGATCTGGCAGAGCGCGTACATGCTCTGCTGGCACAGGAAAAGCTCTTGTCCGCCAGGCGCACGCGAGAGGGCGCTGAACAGCTGCTTGACCTGCGCCCCCTGATCGAGGAATTGCACCTGACAGAATGCCCGCCGCCCTCTCTCCACATGCAGCTTAGCCTCCGCCCAGGCGCTACCGCCAGGCCGGAGCAGGTCCTTGAGTTGCTCGGCCTGGATCCTTATGAGGCTGAAATCACCAGGCTTCGCCTAATCTTGGTCGGCCCAGTGGCGTCCTGATGGCTCGTCAACGAACGCGCTAATTGCCAGCAAGCTCAGGAAGAACCCGAAGTAGTTCTCATTGCAGAAGCGCGAGAGAAAGGAATAGGCACCAAAGAGCACGGCACAGCCGAACATCATTTGCTGCAATGTGTTATCCCGCCACTGCCTCCGCACAGTGCCAATGAGCAGAGGCAAGCACACAATGAGTTGCGGTATCCAGAAGGGGAAATAGGCTTGCTTGTCGGGCACAAGGCTCAACGCAAGCACCAGGTTGCTCAGGCCCCAGCCCCGAATCTGGTACGATGAGGGGGAGGTGCCCGCGCTCCATGCCCAGACATCGTCGAAGATCGCTCCCGGATCCCAAAGCACGAAGGGCAAAAGGATTACCACAAGGCAAGCAAGCGCCGGCCAAAACCGAGCGAGCACTACTCGCAGCCGCTGTCCTCCTCGCAACGCGTCTCCGGCCAGGTACGCTATGTAGTACGGCAACAGGAACCAGGCTGTGCTCTTGCTTGCCCATGCGAGTGCAAAGGCCAGCGATCCTAGAGCTGGGTGCCCCCTGCGCAGGCAGAACAGCCCAAGCACAAGAAGCGAGAGTATCAGCACATCGTTCATGCCAAAGATGACATCGCTGCCCATTATCGGGTTCAGGCCCAGGATGGCTGTGAGAAGCAAGGCCTGCCCGCGCCTGCTGCTCAGGGAAGGCACGAGCGCGAGCATGAGCGCATAGCAAGCAAGGTAGAGCAGGCGCTGGTCGTACCAGCCCAGCACCTTCTCGGCCATGGCCATCACGGGAGCGCTCAGCAAGAAGGTAAACGGTAGGTACGGATAGTGGTAGACTGCTGTGCGCAACTCCAAGCCCCACTCGGCCAGCGGTGTATTGCTGTAGTCTTCCCGGTAGGGGTTGAGCCCCCGCCGGAAAAGCTTCGCTGCCTCCTCCGTCTGGATCACGCCCCCATCGTGGGCAAAGGAAGCAGGACCTGTGAGGTGCCGCAGGCCAACAAGGTAAAGGGATTGCGCAGCAACGGTAACGGCGCAGATAGCGAGGATCAGCCCGAGCTTGAGCCGATAGGTCGCCACCTCTGGAAGACGCATTCTGAGTGCGTCAACGACGAGATAAAGGGCACTCAGCGCGAAGGCGGCAGTTATCGTGAGCAGGCTTATCGGGTCAGTGAGCCAGTTGCGCATCAGCGCCCAGGCGGAATCCGAAAGCAGCCGCCCCAAAACAGGCAATCGGCGGATCGTTTCCTCCGGCCGGGGCGCCACAAGATCGGCCAGTGTGTCGATCCGCACGCGGGCAATGAGCAAGGCCACGAGCAGCAAAGCATCAAACGACACTGGCGGCTGGTGGTTCGCCTTGGACACGGCCTCAATCCCAAAAAATGCGGCGCGGCTCGCTTGCCAGGCTCGTCTCAATGACCTTGCCAGTGACCGGATCGTCGCGCACAACGACAACCAACCAAGTGTACTCTCCCGAGCCACGCGGGGGCCCATTCAGGCGGTAGCGCGTCTCGGTGGAGCGCGCGATTCCCCAAGGGGGCTCCCCGGGTTTCCACATGCGGATGTCAAAGGATTCTCCCGGCTCGAGTGGTAGATCGTACTGCCAAACCAGCTCCACCGCTGCACCAGGGGGGAAACGAGTTACATCCGCAGGCTCAAGGAGCCTTGGCGCCGGGTGCAAGGGCCGCGTCTCCGGTGTGGGCGTTGGCGGCAGGGCAATGGCCGTGGGGCTCTGACGGAGCGGCGGTGTCGAAGCTGGCTTCGGAGGGGTGGGAGTTGCTTGACCTGTCGGCGCAAGGCTCAGCGTCTCGGCTGGCTTGGGCGTCCAGATCGTCACAGGCGTTGAGAGAGCGGCCAGGAATTCAGCCGTCGCCGTGCGCGGGTCGGGTTGTGGCGTGGGCTTCTGGCTTGTACCTAGCCAGAACACCCCGCCAAGCATGCCGGCAAGCACCAGGCCGAAGCCGAATAGCTTTACTGCGCGGGGGGCGCGCGCAGCCCCCCTGAAAAAACCGCGCGCAACCTCGAGCACCGCATGTTGCAGCCGGGCACGGGCAGGCTCCGACTCATTCATCCTTTCGACAAAAGTGAGCGCGCTCTGAAAACGGTCTCCCGGTTCCTTGGCCAAGGAGCGCAAAAGCGCGCGAGCCGCATCCCGCCCAATGGCCTGGCGCAGGTGACGTGGCACCTCCGGAAGCAGGACTGCATGCGCGCGCCGCCACTCGTCTGCACTCTGCGCCTCGAACGGAAGCCGGCCGCACAGCATCTCAAACGCGATGAGCCCCAGCGAGTATACATCGCACCATGGCCCCACTGGCTGCCCACTCGCCAGCTCCGGGCTCGCATATCGCTCGTCGGCAACAGTTGCCTTCTGGCCCCGTCGGCGGGCGTACCCGAGCCCGCAAAGGAAAACCTCCCCATCGCCGGAAAGGAGCACATGCTCTGGCGTGAGCGCACAGTGCACAAAGCCACGGGCGTGCAGTTGGTCGAGCCCTGCGGCCACACCCCTCAGCACAGCCAGCGCCTGTGCCCTCGGCAGAGGGCCCTCTGCCAGCAGCTCCCGAAGCGACCGCTCCACCCAGGCGGCAACCGCATACACGCGCCCATCGCTGCTCTGAGCCACTCGCCATGTCGGCCGCAAAGCCGTCAGGGACAGCGATTCGGCAATCTCTTTCTCGCGCCGCAGGTGCACAAGGGTGGCAGCCGATCCCTTTCGCGCGATCTTGAGCACGACTGGCTGACCCGTGCCAGCCATCGCCTGATAGACCTCAAACTTCTCCCCGCGCGCGATCAGCCGCAGCACCCTGTACTCATCAAAGGCCCGCAATGCCAGCGCCTCCATCAGCCGCATTTGCTCGCCAACGCGGTGGGCGACACCGCCTCACCGCCCACCAGCGCGAGCCTGCGCCCGCAGGGCCAACTCCAACTGCACCGCCGATCCGGCTGCGAGCACCATGCGCACCACCCACGGAACCCACACCGCATACTTGTCCCCAGCCAACCTGGGGCTCAGGTCGATGGGCAGTATGAGCAGAATGCTGGCCAGCAAAAAGCAGCGCGCCTCCCGAAACCGGCCCGCAACCAACCTTCCGACCCCGTATATCCCGACAAGGCCTGCCAGAAACTCCACAACAACCGTAAAGCGCAGCCCCCTCTTCTTCCTGAACTTTCGCTTCGGCCGGGCACTGGACACAGCCTAGCAACCCCCAGCAGGCTGGCCGTACTGCTCGCGGTAGCGCCGGTGCAGCCGCTCTACCTCCTCAGGCGGCAAGGGCTGCACTTCCCCCAGCTGCAGCGAGAGCCACACTGTGCGCGCCACATCCTCTACCATCACTGCCGCCTTCACCGCCGCCTCCGGGGTGGCACCAATGGCGAAGACGCCATGGTTGCGCATGAGGATAGCCGGCGAGTCGCCAATCGAGCGCAGGATCTCCACCCCGATCTCTTCTCCCCCGATCGGTGCATAGGCCCCCACGGGGATCGGCCCGCCAAACTCATCGCAAATCGCGGTAAGGCACGGCTCTATTGCCCGGCCCAGCGCCGCAAAGGCGGTCGCATACGGTGAATGGGTATGCACGACACCGCCGACATCCGGGCAGTGGCGGTAGATGTAAAGGTGCGTCGCTGTGTCCACAGAAGGCTTTCGCCTGCCCCATACAACCCTGCCATCAAGATCAACGATGACGATGTCCTCCGGCCGCAACAGCTCGTAGCGCACACCTGAGGGCTTTATGGCCACGAGGCCCGTCTCGAAATCACGGCCGCTCACATTTCCGCTTGTCCAGGTCACAAGCCCAGCATGCGGCAGCAGCAGATTCATCTTCCACACCAACCGTCTCAGCTCACCAAGCATCACCACAACCCCCAGTTGGAACTACGCCCCTCTGCTTCCTGAGACATCACCTTCGCCTGCCTACAGGCACGACGTAAAGGGGCCTCTCGTCCTTCGGCAATGCGAGCACTCTACCGACCTCCTCATCGTCAAAGGCCCCCACCGGGACGCCGCCCAAGCCAAGCGCCACCGCCTGTAAAAGCAGGTTCTGGGCCGCATGGCCCACCTCCATGTGGACATAGCGTTCAGCACGCCGGCCATACCGCTGCGCTGTCCGCTCTAACACAGCAGCGAACACAAAGACAGCAGGCGCCTCCCGCACCCAGGGCTGGTTGAGGCATGCCCGCGCCAGGGCGATGCGCAAGTCATCAGAACTGACTTGCTCAAGTTCGTGCGCACCAGGGCGGTAGTGGTACAGCCCCTGCGCAGTCAGCAAATAGGTTTCCAGAGGGTAAGTCGCGCCAGCTGATGGTGCAGTGCGAAAGCCACGGCTGTCCGTCACGCCCTGCGCCGCCCACAGCAACTGGCCAATCTCCTCCAAGGTGAGAACCCCAATGCCGTACTCCCGGACCGACCGCCGCCTGGCCAAAACCTCAGCCAGGCCAGCGCCGCCAGAGACCTGCGGCAGGGGCAGCTTGACGACTTTAATCTCCTGCGGCAGCTCGCCTTCTCGGGCCACTGTCCCCTCCTCCCTCACCGACTTTTGCCGAGAGAAGCAGCCACTCAGCCAGCCTCCGCACACCCAAGCGAAGGACGAAAGCACCGCTCGACGTGCAAACTGGCGCTTCACTGAGCTGTGTACCCCTCGGGCGAGTCCGCATTCACTCAGGCTGGCACGACGGGCAGTAATACGTCGGCCGACCAGCGACCTTCACCTTGACGATCCGCGTGCCGCAGCGCTCGCATGGCTGCCCCTCTCTTTCTTTCACCCGGAAGTGCTCCTGATATTGGCCCTTGCGCCCATCCAGGTGGACAAAAGCCATCTCTGAAGAGCCTCCGTAAGCAATCGCCTCTTCCATGACGGTGCGCACCGCCGACGCGAGCCTCGCAAGCTCCTCAGAGCTAAGAGAAGAAGCCGGCCGACGTGGATTTATCCGAGCCAGGTACAGCGCCTCATCCGCATACGTGTTGCCAATGCCGCCAACCGCCTCCTGCTCGAGCAACACGGCTTTGATCGCCGCATTTCGTCTGCCAACGACCCTTTCAAGCTGTTCCGCGCTCAAGCCCTCCAGCAGTGGATCCGGGCCGAGCTTGGCGACTTCTTCCTGGGTGGCCACTTCCTCGCTGCGCAGAAGCCGCTGATGCTGCAAAGCCGTTCCGGAAAGGTATAGGCGGCTGCCATCGCTGAAGACCAAGGTCAAGCGTGGCTCGGGCGGAGGCTCACTTGTGAGCGCCGAATACCGCCATTGCCCCACGAGCATGAGATGCGTGAGCAGCGAAAGCCCGTTGCTGAAATCAAGGGAGATCCTCTTGCCGAAACGCCTAACGCCAACCACGCGCTGACCCACGAGCTGACCAAGCAGCTCGTGGCCAACCCCCAACCGCTGACCGGCAAAGGCTTCCACATGGCTCACTTCCTTGCCCACAACGTGCTGGCGCAGCTGCCGCGCCAGAATCTCCACTTCAGGCAGCTCAGGCACGAAGACCGCCCCCTTTCTCAGGCATAAATGGCCGAGCGCAACAGCTCGTCCTCAAGCTGGTAAAACCACTGCAGAGGCAGGACCCGCATGCGCAGGCCGACGTACCCGCTCGCGCGCTCACGCGCGTAATAGGTCAGCACCACCTCCCCATTCACGAAAGTAATGCTGGGGTACGAGTAGTCGTAATCCGGATTGGCCTCCAAAGTGCGAAAGCGGCACCAGCGCTGTCCATCTGGCGATACAGCCGCGCGCAAAGGGCAGCGAAGGCCACCATGAGGCATGCCGCGGTCGTAATTGTCGTTCCATACGAGAAGGAGATCCCCCCTGCCTGGCATTCGCCTCAGCGCGCAAGGCGCCTCCGGAGAGACGAGCTCGACAAGCTCTGGAGCTGCCCACGTCTCACCCCCATCGGTGGAGCGAGAGCGGTAGATGCGGCCCAGCTGCGAGCGCACAAGCATGACAAGAGAGCCATCACCTAGCTCGGCCACTGCCGGCTCCATCGCTCCCCTCCGAGGCAGATCCACCCAAGATGAAGCCAGGCGCCACGAGCGCCCTTCATCGTCGGAGAGGAAGCAGCTACTCCGATAGTGCCCAGAGCCAACCTCCGGCCCCCGAGCATCCTCGCAGCGAGAGAAAGGCACAATGAGCCGGCCTGAGCTCAAGCGGCTTGCCCGGCTGTTGGCCACCACGTAGTAACCTGGCTCGGCATCGAGGGGGCTAGCGCCCAACCATGTCCGCCCCCCATCACTGGACCTCTTGACCCACACCTGGCAATCCGTCGTCGAATTCTTGCGAAGGTAGAAAAGCAAGAGCTCACCGCTTTCCAGCACGAGCAACGAAGCTGACATGCAGTTGAGCGCAGCGTCGTTTTCCTGTAGCACCTCGTCATCCGTCCAGGTCCTGCCACGATCAGCCGAACGGCGCCCAACGATGGATGCTGGCTCGTCGTCTCTCAACCCCTCAAAGCGCGTGTACGCGAGCAGCAGCGAGCCATCGGGCAGCACTGCTACGTCGGCCTCACTGTTCCGCGGGTACCGGCTGCTGGCTGCACAAAGCAAAGCTTCTATGCCTGCCATACCGTTCATCTCCAACATGCAGGATATTCAGCCTAAAGCAGGTCAAGCGGGTCCACGTCAACCCGCCAACCTGCTGCAAGCGGTACGGACATGAGCAATTGGCTGGCGCCTTCCCCGCGCAGAATGATGTGCCAACGGCTGCGGCCACGCAAGCGGGCGTAATAGCACGGGCTTGGCCCAATGATCTCCACGTCAGCCACCTCGCCCTCAAGAATTGCTCTGTGCAGACGCCAGGCAAGCCTTCTCGCCGCGCTCTCGCAGATCTGTTCCGATTCATGCAAGAAAAGCAGCCGGATCAGCGGGCGCTCAGGTGGGTAACCCACGCGCCGGCGCCATTCCAGCTCACGGTCAGCGAAGTGCTCGTAGCCTTTCTGGAGGGCGTGGAGCGCGTAGTGCTCAGGGTGAAACGTCTGCACCAGCATCCGCCCTCCCCCCGAGCGAACCCGGCCAAGCAAATGGACGAGCAGCTGAAAAGTGCGTTCACTCGCCCGGTAATCGGGCAGCGATAGCATCGTATCAGGAAGCACGGCGGCCGCAAGCGTCACCTGGGGCAACGCCGGCTCAGTGGCAACAAGCTGAGTCCCTACGAGAACCTGCGCCTCGCCACGCGCGAACTCGCCCAGAACCTCATCCTTCCCATGAGAGCGGCGCTGCACATCACTATCCCATCGCAGCACCCGAACCCCGGGGAAGGCAGCCTGCACCTCCGCCTGCAGCCTTTGGGTACCCTTACCGCGCAAGCGTATGGCGCTGCTCCCGCAGAGTGGGCAGGAATCGGGCATCGGCTCCTCGTGCCGGCAACTGTGGCAGAGCAGCTTTTCCGTTCGACCACCTTCCTCTGCCTTCAGCGCATGCCCGACAAGCGCAAGGTCACAACGCGGGCAGCGCCAGACGAACCCACAAGCCGAGCAAACCACGAGCGTAGCCCTTCCGCGCCGGTTGAGGAGCAGGATTGCCTGTTGGTCATGACCCAACACCTGCTCGAGCGCGTCCCGGAGCTGCCGGCTCAAGAGGCCCGTGTTGCCTGCGCGTACTTCCTCGCGCATGTCAACAAGTTGCACAAGGTGCCCCGGCCAACTCTCGCCGCCCCAGCGCCCGGCGCGCAGCCGAGGCAAACACTGCAGCTCTCCCGCCTTGGCGCGACCGTACGTTCCCACATCGGGACACGCACTGGCAAGCACCACCACTGCCCCAAGCTGCGCAGCACGCCTGATTGCCACTTCCCTTGTGTGGTAGTGCGGCGATGCCGCCTGCTTGTAGGATACGTCCTCTTCCTCGTGCACGATGATCAGCCCAAGGCGTGACACCGGTGCAAAGAGCGCAAGGCGCGTCCCTATGACCACATCGGCCTTTCCCGCGCGCAGCCTCTCCCACTCCGCACACCGCTGGGCCTCCCCAAGCCCGCTGTGCTGCACAGCTAACCTGCCCGGGAAATGCTCACGGAGGCTCTGGACCAGTTGCTGCGTGAGGCTTATTTCCGGCACCAGGAGCACGGCGCGCCGGCCCGATGCAAGTGCCTCAGCAACCAGATGGACATACACCGGCAAGGCATTCGCCCCCGGGGCAAGCGGCAGCAGAAACCGCCCACCATCCCCCGCCCTGAGCGCGCGCACAATGGGCTGCACCACCGCCTTGTCCTCTGGCTCAAGTTCCGCGAGAGCCCCTGCAGTACAGCCCACTGACTCCACAACCCCGGCGCCGGCATCTGCAGCCGCCACCGCTCCCACCCTTATCAGCTCAGCGATGACCTGCCTGCCCGCGCCACAAACCTTCCTCAGCTCATGCTCGCAGAGTGGCTGACCGCTGTCATGGAGAGTGCGAAGCGCCCGGGCGGCAGCGTGCAGCCGGCGGGGCAGCGCCAGCTCATATGCGCGCTCCACAGGCACTGTCAGTGTCACCATCGGGGGCACCCTGCTTTCCCTGGCCAACCCCTTTGACTTGAGCTCCGCAGCGGCTTCAGCGCTGAAGCCCTCCTGCTCAAGCTGTGAAAAGTATGCTTCCCCCAACGCCTGCAGCCGGCCAAGCAGCGCCGCTGCCTGGGCAGACAAGCCAGTGCCTGGCACCTCGCCATGAGCCGGCCGCAGGACCACCTCCTCCGGCAGCAGCTGCACAACGCCCGAAGACA
>JAPWUW010000063.1 GCA_028275325.1 Anaerolineae bacterium
CTTCTGTGCCGCGGCTGCAACGCTGTCGTCCCACTTGCCACTTGCCCGGCCGAGGGGCTTGAGGAGGAGCTGGCCAAGCGCTTCGGCTACACCTTGGAGGGGCATGTCCTTGAGTTTTATGGGCTGTGCCCGGCCTGCCAGGCGGCTGCTGTCAAGGAGGCGTGCCTATGACTGGAGCCCGCTTCAGCCGGCGCCTGGCTCTCTTGCAGCTCTTCGCTCTGGGTGGCCTGGGCCTCGTGGGCTGTGGCCGCGGCTCCGCTGCCCCCACACCGGCCTCGAGTGGGCCAACTGCCGCTCTCTGCGACGGCGCCGAGGGGCGCGTGAGCGTCGTCGCCACGACAAGCATAATCGCCGATGTGGTCTCAAACGTCGGCGGCAAGGCTGTGCGCGTGCAGGCGCTCCTGCCGATCGGGGCCGACCCTCACGCCTACGAGGTCACCCGGCAGGATCTGGCCATTATGGACCAGGCGGCGCTCATCTTCGTCAACGGTGCGGGGCTTGAGCAGAGCATTCTCTCCCAATTGCCCGCCGTCGCGCGCCCTGGCCAGGTCATCGACCTCTCGGCTGGACTTGAGCTCATTGCCGGCCATGAACATGAAAGCCAACATGGCCAGGAAGAGCCTGAGGAACATCACGACGAAGAGATGGATCCACACGTGTGGCTGGATCCGGGCAACGTCTCCCAGTGGGCCGAGCAGATCGCCGCTGCACTTGGCCAGGCCGACCCGGCCTGTGCAGGGTACTACGCCGAGCGGGCACGCCTTTACCAGGCCAAACTGCGCGAGCTCGACGAGTGGATCGCCCGGGAAGTGCAAAGGATCCCGCCAGAGCGGCGGCTGCTCGTCGCCGATCACGATGCGCTCGGCTACTTCGCGCGCCGCTATGGCCTGCGCGTGGTTGGCAGCGCCTTCCCTGGTCTGAGCACCTTGGCTGAGCCCTCCGCGCAGGAAGTGGCGCAACTTGAGGATGCCATCAGGAGCCTTGGCGTGCCGGCAATCTTCCTGAGCAGCACAGTCAGCCCCTCTCTCGTGCAGCGCATCGCCCAGGATACGGGCGTGCGGCTTGTGACGCTCTACATTGGCTCGCTGAGCGGGCCCGAGGGGCCTGCCGCCACCTACATCGACATGATGCGCTACAACGTGCAGGCGATCGTCTCAGCTCTCTCCGGGGAGGGGAGCCAGCCGTGAAAGCACTGCTGCGTCGCGGCGCCCAGCACGTGCCAGGCGCGCCAGCCCTGGAGGTCCTGGGCGTCACAGTCCGGTACGGGGAGGTGCTGGCGCTGGATGGTGTCTCCTTCACGCTGCAGGCGGGGGACCAGCTTGCGGTTGTTGGCCCCAATGGCTCCGGCAAGAGCACGCTGCTTGGCGTTGTGGCCGGAGTCCTTGAGCCCACCGAAGGAGAGGTGCGCATTTTCGGACACCCGCCCGGCCAGCACACTTGCGTGGGCTTCGTGCCGCAGCGCAGCGGGGCGGACCTCTACTTCCCGGTGACAGTTGCCGATGTCGTCATGATGGGGCGGGCGCTCAAACTGCGCCGCTTCGGCTGGCCCACCCGGGCTGATTGGCAGGCTGTGCACGAGGCGCTGCGGACTGTCGGCCTGGAGGAGCTTGCAGGCAGGTCGATCGCGGAACTTTCGGGGGGCCAGCGCCAGCGGGCCTTCATCGCGCGGGCCCTCGCCCAGGAAGCGAAGCTGCTGCTCATGGATGAGCCCCTCGCTGGGCTAGACGTTGCCGCCCAGGAGGATGTGCTGGCCAGCATTGCCCAATTGCGCCTCCAGGGCGTGACAGTCCTTTTCACCACTCACAACCTGGCGCTGGCCGCAGCTCACTTTGACCGCGTGCTCCTTCTCAATCAAAGGGTGATCGCCCTCGGCAAGCCAGAAGAGGTGCTGAAGGAGGGCGTTCTGCTCAGCGCTTACGGTCACCATGCCCGGCTGCCAGGGGTGGATTGGCGCTCCGGCTTGGCAGCGCTCGATGACACCTGCGGGGATGGCTGGGAGCAATGAGCCAGCTTGTGGCCCTTTTGCTCGCTCCGCTTTCCTACCCCTTCATGGTGCGCTCCATGCTGGCAGCCATCGTCGTGGGCGCCGTCTGCGCTGTTGTCGGCTGTTACGTCGTCCTGCGCGGCATGGCCTTCCTGGGGGATGCCCTGGCACACGCGATCCTCCCGGGGCTCGCGCTGGGCTACATTTTGAGCGGGCGGCAGTCGCTCTTCTGGTGGGCGCTCGGGACTGCCACCTGCACGGCGCTTGCGATTGGCATCCTGCGGCAGCGCGCGCAGCTGCGCGAGGATACGGCCATTGGCGTCGTCTTTGCCGCCATGTTCGCCCTGGGCATAGCCCTTATCTCCACCACCAGAACCTACGCCGTGGACCTTGCGCACATACTGTTTGGCAACGTGCTCGGCATCACGGGCGGCGACCTTGTGCGCATCGGCGTCTCTGCCCTGGCCGTGCTTGGGGCCATCTTTGCCCTCTACCGGGAGCTGCTCATCATCTCCTTCGATCGGGTTCTTGCGCTCACGTTGCGCCTGAACGTTGCTGCCCTGGAGTTTGTGCAGCTTGTGCTCATCTCCACAACTGTGGTGATCTCCCTGCAGACGGTGGGGGTGGCGCTCATGGTGGCCATGCTCGTCACGCCGGCGGCAGCCGCATATCTCGTCGCGCGGCGCCTGCCGCAGATGATGGCGCTTGCCGCTGCGATCGGCTCCTTTTCCGGCGTGGCCGGGCTCTACCTCTCGTACTACGTGCGCGTTGCCTCCGGAGCGGCGATTGTGCTCGTCTGCACGGCAATCTTCCTCGCCGCCTTTGCCCTCTCGCCGCGCCGCCGCATCCTTCGCCCCCGCGGGCTCTAGGGGTGCAGTTGCTTGCGCGCAAACATCAGGCAAGCGCAAGAGGGAGATCTTGAGCAGCTTGCGGGCCTGATCTCCCGGGCGCAACGGCGCTACGTGGCCTTTGAGCTGCCACACCTTGCCCGCCTGGCCCGCGAGGGCAAAGTCCTCTGCGTCGAGCGGGCGGGCCGGCTGGAAGCCTTCCTCTACGCCGTCCTCGATAGGCCAAACTGCCACCTGCGAGGGCTTATCCTCCCCGGCGGCAATGCGGCCAAAGAACTTCTATCCCTCCTGCTTGCGGAGCTCATCCGCCGCGCGAAACAACTAGGGGCGGCAAGCATCCTGGTGCTTGCCAGCGCCGCTTGGCTCCGCCAGGCGCTGCTCGCCCATGGCTTCGGCCTCAGCACCGAGCTCGTCACCCTGCGCCGCCGCCTGCCCGTCCCACCCCTTTACCCATGGCCGGCAATCGAGCTCCATTCCGCAACTGAGGCCGACCTAGAGGCGCTGCTCGTCATAGAAGAGGAAGCATTCCCGCCCGCCTGGCGCAATGGCCCCAACACCACAGCCGAATACCTTTGGCAGATGCCGCACTTCCTCCTGGCAAGGAGCGGCCGCGAGCCAATTGGCTACATCTGCGCGCAGGAGCGCGCTCGCGCCGCTCACATTGTGCGCATTGCCGTGAGGCCGCGCTACCAGCGCCGGGGCGTCGGCAAAGCGCTTTTGGCTGCCCTGGCAAGCGCACTCGAGGCAAAGGGCGTGCGCAGCCTGACCCTCAACACCCAGGCCGAGAACGCCGCTGCGCTCGGCTTCTACCGCGCGCTGGGCTTTGCGCCGGAAGGCGCGCGCACGCCCCTCTACCGCCTGAACCTGGCAGGCAACGGGCCTTGAGCCAGCCCTCAGGGCAGGAAGCCCTGCAGCCCGGCGCGCAGCGCGCAGCGGCGCAGCTTCTTGAGGGCCTGCGCCTCCAGCTGGCGCACGCGCTCCCGCGAGAGGCCCATGGCCCGCGCCACCTCGGTCAGGTTGAGTGGCGCAAGGCCACCCAGCCCGTACCGCAGGTAAAGCACCTGACGCTCCCGCTCGGCCAGTTGCGAGAGCAGCTTGGTCAGCTCGGCCGCGAGCACCGCCTTGGAGAGCACGTCCTCGATGCTCTCGCCCAAAGTTTCGGCCAGGAGCTCAGAAAGGGGCCGAGGGTCATCTTCGCAAACGGGGGCATCGAGTGAGATTGGCTCCCGCATGAGGTTGCGCAAGCGGCCCACCCAACCGGCAGCATCTGCCGGCTCTTGCAGGGTGGAGGTCATCTCCAGGGCCACTTCGGCACAGGTGGCTTCCCGACCAAGCCGCTGGGCCAACCTGGCCTCAGCATCGCGCGCCTGGCCCAGCGCCGTGCGCACGTGCGCCGGCAGCCGCACGGGGAGCCCTAGCTCCCCGAGGGCCTGGAGGATCGCCTGCCGCACCCACCACGTGGCATAGGTGGAAAAGCGGAACCCCTTGCGGTAATCGAAGCGCCTGGCAGCACGCAACAGCCCGATGTTGCCCTCCTGGATGAGGTCAGCCAGGCTCAGGCCGCGCCCTAGGTACCGCCGCGCAACGCTCACCACCAGCCGCAAATTGCAGTGGACAAGGAGGGTCCGCGCCAACTCCCCCTCCTGGGCGCGCTGGTGCAGCTTCTGTCGCTTGTGCTCCGGCAGCTCCTTGCGCGCAAGCAACCTTCTGGCGCGCTCGCCAAGGAAGACTGCCCTCGCCGCCTCTTTCTCCTCCTCGGGCGAGAGGAGCGGCAGTCGCGAGATCTCCTTCAGGTAAAGGCCAAGCACATCCAGCTGGCCGGGCCGCTCCCGGCTGCCGGCACCACCCCCTGGCCCGGTGGGGTCGGCCCGCCTGCCCACCTCCGCCTGGCCTTCCTTCGTGGGCGCTTCCGGCTCGGCCGGCTCGATGGGAAAGTGCCGGCTCGCTGCTTGTTGGTCAGCGCTCCAAAACATACCTGCCCTCAAGGCGGCCACCATGGCCGCCGGCATGCCGCTTACTGTACCGCTGGCCCCACGCCTGTCAAGTCGGCTGCGGCTGGCCGCCAATGCTGCGCCTGGCAAGAGACACCAGCATCAGCGCCCTCAGGCTCTTGCAGCATCTATCTATGGCGAGCCAATAGCGGCGCGCCTCCGCCACGTCCTCGGCATCCTCCAGGACAACCCTCAAGAGGCCAAGCTCCCTCTGCAGCCGGATGCGGCGCAGCTGCAGGGCTGCCTCCACCCCTGCCCGCATTGCCTCCTCCGGGCCCAGATCCGGCTCCTCGGCCCAGAGCCGCTCGATACGATCGAGCTCTTGCCGCAATTCCGGTGCCAGCTTCGCCCGCAAGCGCAACCGATCCGGGTTTTCCTCTGCCGCGAGCGCCGCGAAAAGCGAGCGCGCTACATCGTCGGCAAAATCAGCCTCCGCCAGCGCCTCAAGCCCCGCCTCGGCAAGGGCGCTATCGACAAGCTGCCGTGCCTCACGGTAGTGCAAGAGGAAAGCAAGCACATACTCCTCCCGGCTGAGCCACGGTCCAGCACGCGCCTCAAGCTGCGGCCTGGCCTCGGCCGCCACCCGGCTGCGCGCGGCAAGGCCGGCAAGCTCCCGCTGCAATAGCTCTGGCGCCACCGCCACGCGCCGCGCCAGCTCCTCGATATACCCCGCCCGCTCTATCGCATCGGGCACCAGCGCGATCACCGGCAGGATCTCTCTTGCGGCACGGGCCCGTTCTTTTGGCTGCAGCGCCGCTCGCTCGGGCAGCGCCTTGTCCATGAGGTAGCGTACTACAGGCTTCGCCTCCTCCACAAGCTCCCGCCAGCGCGCCGGATCCTGCCGAATGAGGTCATCCGGGTCGAACCCAGCGGGCAGGACGGCAACCCGCAGGTCGACATCGAGCCGGCGCTCAAACTGGAGCAGCCCGCCAGCGAAAGTCGGCCCACCCTGCTCTCCAAGCGCCTTCACGGCCGCATCCAGGCCGCGGCTTGTGGCGAGCTCCCCGGCCGCATCGGCGTCCAGGGCGAGGATGAATGTGCGGCCAAAACGGGAGAGGAGCTGCAGCTGCGCCTCCCCGATGGCCGTGCCCATGCTGGCCACAACGTTGCGCTGGCCAGCCTGATGCGCGGCGAGCACGTCTATGTAGCCCTCGACAATCACGGCCACGCCCGTGCGCGCTATCTCCCGCCAGGCCTTATCGATGCCGTAGAGGAGGCGCCCCTTGTCGAAAAGGGGCGTCTGCGGCGAGTTCAGGTACTTTGGCTCTCCCTCCCCGAGGACACGGCCCCCAAAGCCGAGCACCCTCCCGCCGGCATCGCAGATGGGGAACATGAGGCGGTTGCGAAAGCGATCGTAGATGCGCCCATCTTCCCGCTGGACAAGAAGGCCGGCAGCGAGCAGCTCCTCCTTGCTGAACCCTTGCGCCAGGAGATGCATGGCCAGCCCCCGCCAGGAATCCGGCGCGTAGCCAAGCTGGAACTCAGAGGCCACCTCCGGGAGGACGCCGCGCTTGGCCAGGTACTCCCGCGCGGCCTCTCCAGCTGGCCCCGCAAGCTGCTCCGCATAGTACCTGGCCGCTGCTGCCACAGCAGCAAGGAGCCGCTGCCTTTCCTTCTGCTCCCGGGCTGCTTCCTCCCGATCCCTGTGGAGGGTAACCCCCGCCTGCTGGGCCAGGAACTCCAGCGCCTGGGAGAAATCCATGCCCTCGCGCTTCTTGAGGAAGGCGAAGATATCCCCGCCCTCCCCGCAAGCGCCAAAGCAATGCCAGGTTTGCGTGTCTGGGAAGACGATGAAGGAAGGGGTCTTCTCGGCATGGAAGGGGCAAAGCCCCTTGAAGTTGCGGCCAGCCTTCTTGAGCGGCACGTACCGGGAGATAAACTCCACGATATCGATGCGCTGCTTGACCTCATCCACCACCGACATCTTTCACCCGCCCAACACTAGGGGCAACGGCTGTGAACCATGCCACCGCGCACAGGCAAAGCGGCACTGTTCAAATCAAAGGCCAAGACGGCGGCAGGCCCGGGATCACTCCGGCATATCTGCCGCTGGGTAAGAGCCGAGAACCTTGACGAAGGTCGCTTTCTGGAGCAGGCCAAGGAGCGCTTCCTGGCAAGGAGGGTCGCTCGCATGGCCCTCGAAATCCAGGTAGAAGATGTACTCCCACGGCCGGTTGCGCCGCGGGCGGGATTCGAGCTTGGTGAGGTTGATGCCCCGCGCCGCAAAAAGCCCCAAGCACTCGTAGAGCGAGCCAGGCCGATGCGGGACAGCAAAGACAATCGAGGTCTTGCAGCGGGAGCCAGGGGAAATCTGCTCGCTGCCGAGCACAAAGAAGCGGGTGTAGTTGAAGGGGTAATCCTCAATGCCAACTGCCAGAACCGCCAGGCCATAGAGCTCTGCCGCCAGCCGGCTGGCGATGACGGCCACGCCCGGCTCGGGCCTTTCGGCAAGCTGTTTGGCCGCGCCGGCAGTGTCGTAGGCCGGCTCCGGCTGCCAGCCGCGCGCTTCCAGATAGCGCTCGCACTGGCTGAGCGCTTGCGGGTGAGAGCGCACCACCCGGATCTCCTCCAGTGAGGTGCCTGGCGGCGCAAGCAGGCAGTGGCGCACCCGCAGGAAGATCTCCCCCACGATGCGCAGGTCATGCTCCAGAAGAAGGTCGTAGGCGGTGTTGATGGAGCCGGCTACCGCGTTCTCAATGGGCAGCACGCCGCGCTGCGCCTCTTGCCGCGCAACAACGCGGAATATGTCGGCAAAGGTGCGCACCGGCATGGTCCGCACCTCCGGGCCGAAGTACTGCCTCGCCGCCTCCTCCGAGTAGGCGCCGTGCTCCCCCTGGAAGGCCACAACCAGCTCTTTCACCGCCTCTCCTAGGCCACTGCCGTCCTCATCCTCTCCCGCACGCGCTTGGCTATCTCGCTTGCCATTTCCATCGTGCTCACGGCCGTGGGGTCATCTCGCCGCTCCTTGAGGTCGTAAGTGACGCACTCGCCCGCGGCAATGACCTCCGCCACCGCCGCCTCCACGGCGGCGGCCGCCGCCTCCTCCCCAAGCCAGCGCAGCATCAACATCCCGCTCAGGATCGTCGCCGTCGGGTTCACTTTGCCCTGGCCAGCGTACTTCGGCGCGGAGCCGTGCACCGGCTCAAAGACGGCAATGCCATCCCCGATGTTGGCACCGGGCGCAACGCCAAGCCCGCCCACCAGGCCCGAGGCGAGGTCGCTCAGGATGTCCCCGTACAGGTTCGGCATGACCAGGACATCGTACTCCTCTGGCCGCTGCACAAGCTGCATGCTCATGTTGTCCACAATGCGGTCATTGAACTCGATATCAGGGTACTCCGTCGCCACCTGCCGCGCCACTTCCAGGAAGAGCCCGTCGGTGAGCTTCATGATGTTGGCCTTGTGCACTGCTGTCACCATGCGCCGGCGGTTCTCCCGCGCATACTCAAAGGCGAAGCGCACGATCCTCTCGGAGGCGCGGCGCGTTATGATCTTGATCGATTCCGCCGCCTCCCCCGGGATCACCCAGTGCTCAATGCCCGCGTACAGGTCCTCGGTGTTCTCCCTCACCACCACGAGATCTATCCCCTGGTAGCGGGAGCGCACGCCGGGGTAGCTCTTGGCCGGGCGCAGGTTGGCGTAAAGGTCGAGCTCCTGGCGCAGCGCGACGTTCACACTGCGAAAACCACTCCCGACCGGTGTGGTGATCGGCCCCTTCAGCGCCACGCGGTTCTGCCGGATGGAGCGCAGCACCCGCTCCGGCAGAGGGGTCCCTTCCTTTTCGAGGACATCCAGCCCGGCTGGCTGCACATCCCACTCGAAGGCAAGCCCCGTCGCCTCCAGGACGAGCCTTGCCGCCTCCACAAGCTCCGGCCCAGTGCCATCCCCTGGAATGAGCGTCACGGTATATTTGCTGGCCAAACTTCACACCCCCCAGATAATTACGCGCTGTTTCTTTGCCCTCTACGCATGGATGGCCATGCCCAGGGCAGCCTCCGCCGCTTCCATGACCGATTCTGAGACAGTTGGGTGCGCGCGCACCGCCTCGCCGAACTCCCGCACCGTCGCCTGCAGCTGGATGGCCAGGGCCCCCTCGGCAATGAGCTCCGGCGCGCCGTAGCCGGCCATGTGCACGCCCAGAACCGTGCCGGTGCGCCGCTCGGCAACGACCTTCACCAGCCCCTCGAGCCGGCCGTGAATGGCAGCACGGCCGTTGTTGCGCAGCGGGAAGCGCGCCACCATCACTTCCAGGCCTCGCTCCTGCGCTTGCGCCTCCGTAAGCCCCACGGCGGCAAGCTCCGGCTCGCTGTACACGGCCCGCGGCATGGCCTCATGACGCAGGCGCCTGGGCCGGGCGCCACTCACGAGGTCGGCCACGTACTTGCCCTCAGCGCTGGCCACATGCGCGAGCGCGAGCGTCGGCACGCAATCCCCGATGGCGAAGATATCCGGCCTGCTTGTGCGCATGTCCTCGTCCACCAGCACGTAGCCGCGCTCCATGCGCACGCCAAGCTCCTCCAGGCCAATGCCCTCCGTGTTCGGCCGCCTGCCCACAGCCACCAGCACCTTCTCCGCGGAGAAAACGACGTCTTGAGTGCCCTGGCGGCACGTCACCCGGCAACCTGAGCCCGTCACTTCCACAGCCTGCACCGGGGCCTGCACGAGCACGCGCACACCGCGCTTCTCCAGCGCTTCCCTCACGGCCTGGGCGCACTCCGCATCCTCCAAGGGCAGGATCTGCGGCAGCGCCTCAACAAGGGTGACCTCAAGGCCAAGATCCACAAAGAGCGAGGCGAACTCCACCCCCACGGCGCCAGCGCCAATGATGGCAATGCTGCGCGGCAGTTGCTCAAGCTCCAGCACATCATCGCTTGTCAGGATGTTCTTGCCATCCGGCTGGATCCCAGGGAGGGAGCGCTCGCGCGAGCCGGTGGCCACGACGCGCACAGTGCCGCGCACCGTTCGCCGGCCGCCCTCCCCCTCCACCGCCACGATGCCATCCTGCGCCAGGCGCCCCTGGCCGCGCAGCAGCTCCACCTTGTGGCGCACGAGCAGCCCCTCCACACCGGAGACAAGCCACTTGACCACTGCAGCTTTGCGCTGCATGAGCCGTGCCCAGTCGACCTGGGCCGGCCCCAGCTCCACCCCCAGTTCGGCCGCCCCTCGCGAAAGTCGCGCCAGCGCGGCCGCCTCGAGCAACACCTTGGTGGGAATGCAGCCGCGGTTCAAGCAAACACCGCCAACGCGATCCCGCTCGACGATGGCCACCCGCAGCCCCCGCTTGGCGGCGCGCACCGCACAGACATATCCACCAGGCCCAGCCCCGAGGACGATGAGGTCGTAAACTGCCTGATCCGCCATGGAAATCGCCTCCCCTGCGCAGCCGCGGCAGGATTATAGCAGCCGGCCAGGACCCCCAGCAAAGCGCAGCCGGGCCCGCCCTCTAACCGTTCTCTAATGTTTATCTTTACATAATGCGGGTCGGAGCCTTTATGTCCATGGTACAATAGGTGTGTGGCCAGCTGCCCCGCGGGGCCGCAGCCGCCAAGAACGCTTGGGTCAAGGAGAGCAAAGGCAGGATGCCACCGGATGTGCTTGTCATAGCAGCCACGCCCTCAAGAGGCGAGCAACTGCGGGCCATGCTCGCCGCGCGGGGCCATGATGTTGAGCTGGTGCCTTGGGGGGAGGATTGGTTCGAGCAGGCGCTTTCCAGCCCTGCGTTGCTCATCGTCCTGCAGCTGGAGGCGCTTGCAGAGCTCGATTGCGGGAAGCTGCACGAGCTATCCCTGGATGGCGAAGGGGCACCGTACCTGGTTGTATTGGGCGCAGAGGATATAGACCAGCGCGTGCGCATCATCGCCTCCGGCGCGGACCTGTGCCTACCGGAGAGCACCACCACCGCTGAGCTTGCTGCCCGCGTCGCCGCGCTCCTGCGGCGAGCTAAATCCCGCCCGCCGGCGCTCAGCCTGCCGGAGCTCGATGTGCGCGTGGATATCGCCAAGCGCAAGGCCTACTGTGCTGGCAAGGAGCTCGAGCTCACGCCCTACGAATTCCGCACGCTGCGGCTCATGATCCTGCAGGCCCTCAAGGAGCGCCAAAACCGAACGTTTGCGGCAGAGCCGTCGGTTTCCGCCGACACGGTCCGCGAGCTCAAGGCCTTCCTCAGGGCGTTGCCGAGCAGGAAGGCGCGGCCTGCTGCCGGTTCGCAGCAGGCCAGTGGCTAGCATTCGGCTCGCCTGGGCGCCGGCCGCGCCGGGACGCCGTAGACGAGCGCGCCATCGGGGACATCGCGCGTGACGACGGCGCCCGCCCCCACAATGGCGCCGCGGCCGATGCGCACGGGCGCCACGAGCATGGCACCGCTGCCGATGAAAGCGCCCTCGCCGATCTCAGTGCGGTGCTTGGCGTGCCCGTCAAAGTTGCACGTCACGGCGCCGGCGCCAATGTTGGCGCCTGGCCCGACAAGCGCATCCCCAACGTAGGAGAAGTGCCCCATCTTCGTCCCGGCGCCGAGGCGAGAGTTCTTCACCTCTCCAAAGGAGCCAAGGTGCACCCCTTCCTCGAGCTGGGTCACAGGGCGGATGCGCGCGAAGGGCCCAATGGTGCAGCCAGCGCCTATTACCGCCCCCTCGAGGTAGGAGGCCTCAATGGTGCAGTTGGGGCCGACCTCGCAATCCCGCAGGACTGTGTTGGGCCCAATGCGGCATCCTGTGCCTATGCGCGTCTGGCCGCAGAGGTGAGTCCCGGGCAGAATGACTGTGTCCGGCTCCACCACCACCCCGCAGTCGACATAAGTCGTCGCCGGATCGAGCATTGTCACGCCTGAGAGCATCAGGCTCTCGTTGATGCGGCGGCGCATGACTGCCTCTGCCTGGGCAAGCTGCACGCGATTGTTGACGCCCAGCACCTCCTCGACGCTCGGGGCAA